>NZ_JAYTLQ010000037.1:0-29852 GCF_043729335.1 Crenothrix sp.
TAATTTCAGGGTCATGGGGTTTCAGTGCAGTTTTTATCACTGCACTATGTCAAAAATCCCTACAAATTAACACCTGCATTGATTTGTAGGGACTACCCAAAAATTCATCTGAAATTTTGAATATTTTTTCATTTTGTTCATTAAAGCTTGGATCATCCTCATTTAGAGTGAAATTGTTAAAGACTTGTGTTTCTCCATCGAAACGTTGCCCGTAGTGATGAAAATAGATGGCTTTTGCGTTCATTTCAATTACGCGATGTAAACGTTCTACATCAACGGTTAAAGCAAAGCCATCGAACCCATTTATCAGTCATAATATCATGCACGAGGACAGGCTTTGCGTTTTTCAATAGACTACTTGCAAGAGCTGGTCGACGTTTAATTGCACGCTGAACCTTGTTTAAAAATAAATCACTTCCGGTTGGATTTGAACCTAAGGACGGTGGAAGTGCATAAAGTAGATATTCATCGTCCTTAGATCTAACGGTATTATGTACTTCACAGGCAGGAACCTTAATCAAATTCTTGCGTAGATCTTCTCCAGATGGAAGATCCTTTTTTTCCGGAAAGATACACTTAGGTGGCGCATGCTCATTGGATGTCGCTGGTGAACTGCACATGTAGCATGTAGGTTGCATTTGTGGAACTTGTAAGTGATGGGATGAAATTACTGCCTAATGCAGTAGACACCTTTCTAGGTGCATTTAAAACTCAAAAAATTCGGTGTATATCAATTTTTCACTTCTTTTGAGTCAGCAGTAGGTTGGGGAGAACAACGTGAATCCCAACGCTTTTCGCCCCGATTTGTTGGGGTTAGTTACCTCACCCCAACGGCCCTAAAGTAAAAAAACCTCGATTTCGTTCCACTCCATCGAGGCTACTTACTGATAACTTGCACCTAAATCGAGCCGTAACCTGCAAAGACCCATGCCCTAGTCACTAGCCATGCGCGGGGGCAAGTTTGTTAACGCCTCCTACGTGCTAATGGTTGGTATTTTGCATCGGTACAACCACACGTACCGTACCTATGGGATTTTGCACATCCAGGGTGCCGCTGATTTGAGGGTCAGTACCCGAAACGAAAAGACGGCAAGAAAGCGCAAAGTTGCCTCCGACCGGCGCACTGAAAGCGCAATTATCACCGGCCGCAACCGGGACGTTGCAGGTGTTCGAAGACAAGGGAAGGATGCTGTTTGTGTTGGTAATGATCTGCCGGAGCGTGATGTTCACAGATGTTGTTCCAACATTGATGACGCGACAAGTGGCGAGTCCTCCAGTCGGGTTGGCGCCGTATGCCGGCCCCGCCGCATATATATCGGCGTGCGCAGCACTCCCGAATCCGGTTAGAGTGGCAATTGTAAATACAGTAAATAACTTATTCATTTGAGTTCTCCTAAAATTAAAGATCAGTACGCCATACCCCTTATACTTAAGGGCTTCTTCAAAAATAAGCTTTATATCTTGAAAGTAATGAATTAATGTTGCACCTCCTATTATCCGCCCATAAACATAGCAACCTAACGTGCAGTAGACACCTTTCTATGCGCACTTAAAACTCAAAAATCGGTCCATATCAACTCTTTGATAATTATTTACTCAAATAGTTTAGATGCCACTCCTAATTCTTTTCGGGGACAAAAACTTAATACCAGCGGCTACTTATGGATTTCAGCATATAAAGCGCGGTATTCGTCACTGAGTTTATGGTTAGGAACATAATGCACCAGCGGCTGCGACACCGAATGGGATTCTCTTACTTTTATAGACGGGGAAATCATTGACTCAAGCACCGGTAAACCTTCGGCAATTAATTCATCGACTAATTGCCGTGGCAGGTTAGCTTGTTTTTGGAATTGATTAACGATAATACCTTCAATTTCCAGTTGCTGATTATGATCAGCTTTGACTTCCTTTACCGTGAGCATGAGCCGGTACAGCGCTTCTCTGGAAAAAGTATCGCAATCAAAGGGAATTAAACATTTGTTAGCTGCAATTAAGGCCGATTGGCTGTAAAAATTAAGCACGGGTGGCGTATCAATATAAATAGCATCATAGCCGGTTAATTTTTCCAGCGCTTCTTTCAGTTTAAAAATTTTAAACTTGGCTTCCAAACGGCTTTGTAACGGTTCCAGTTCCGGATGTGACGGCACAACAAACAAATTGGGGTAAGCGGTTTCGTGGATGGCATTTTCCAATCCAGGATTATTATTGCCGCCGAACAACGATAAGCTCAGGGTATCTTTAAAAAAAGCCGCTATGGTTTTACCGCTTTCATCTACTTTTTTACCTAGCAGATAATGGGTTGAATTGCCTTGAATATCAAGGTCGATCACCAAGGTGCGTTTACCTTCAACGGCACTGATGGCGGCTAAATTACAGGTGATGGTTGATTTGCCGACACCGCCTTTTTGATTAAATATGACCCTGCGCATGCTATTCCCCGTTAAATCAAATAGATAAATTGTTTATTATAAAGCCTGTAAGCATGAGATCAAATGCGTATAAAGGTTTTGGCCTGACATTCTGGGCATTCAGGGATTTCACTGGTAGTTTTAAAGGCAATTTCCTTGCCACAGCCATCACATACAAAGGTGCCTGGTGCCACAATGTCGCCGGTATGGTAGTTGTCGGTTTTGGCAAGCAGCCCTAAATGTGCCAGTTCCAGACGGGTTTTATCGGCAAGGCCTAAAAAAGAATCTAGGGCAAAGTTTTCCAGTAATTCAATATCAAACTTAAACCATTCCGATAACGAATCATTGTCTTTTTTATCAGAAAGACCATGGGCTGCGTTTTCTATATCACGTTTTACCGAGGCCGATACTTTATCCAGTTCTTCGCCAGTTAGCGCTGACGCTTCCCGGATTTTTTTCTTGGATATTTCCAGCCCATCAGCGACAGAATGCAGTGTGTCATCCATCACTTCATAAAGATGCTCCATCAGGTCGGTATAAGCTTCTACTAATTTATTTTTATTCATGTCCATACTCCAAAAAATTGCTGCTTTAGATTTAAGCGGCTGTAAGGTATTCTAACGCTTTTGACCGATAAAAGACGAGTAAGATGCAAGAAAATTATCAGCCGCAAGCGATAGAGCAAGACGTACAAAAAGCCTGGGAAGTGTCGGGTGTATTTAATGTCTGTGAATCCTCCAGTCAGGAAAAGTATTACTGCTTATCCATGTTCCCTTACCCCAGCGGCAAATTACACATGGGCCATGTGCGTAATTACACCATTGGCGATGTCATCAGCCGTTATCAGCGCATGTTGGGCAAAAATGTCATGCAACCGATGGGCTGGGATGCCTTCGGTTTGCCTGCCGAAAATGCCGCCATGCAGCATGGTGTACATCCTAGCGATTGGACTTATAGCAATATTGATTACATGCGTGACCAGCTCAAGCGCTTGGGTTTTGGCTACGATTGGAACCGGGAACTGGCCACTTGCGACCCTGATTATTTTAAGTGGGAGCAATGGTTTTTCCTGCGCTTGCTGGACAAAGGCTTAGCTTACAAAAAGACCGCGCCGGTTAACTGGTGTCCCAAAGACATGACCGTACTGGCCAATGAGCAAGTGATAGATGGCTGTTGCTGGCGCTGCGACAGCAAAGTGGAACGCAAGGAAATCGCCCAGTGGTTTCTAAAAATTACCGCTTATGCCGATGAGTTGCTGCAATCTTTAGATACGCTGGACGGTTGGCCGGAACAGGTTAAAACCATGCAAGCCAACTGGATTGGCCGTTCCGAAGGCGTGGAAATGGATTTTCCTGTTGCTGGGTTGGAACCAGTACGCATCTATACTACCCGCCCCGATACTTTGATGGGTGTGACTTATCTGGCGGTTGCGGCGGAACACCCTTTGGCGCTGAGAGCTGCCGAAAGCAACGTTGATATTCGTGCCTTCATTGATGATTGCAAGATGATGGAAACCTCGGAAGCGGCCATGGAAACTATGGAAAAACGCGGCATAGATTCCGGTATTAAGGCTACGCACCCCATTACTGACGAGCAAGTGCCCATCTGGATCGCCAACTTTGTGTTAATGGGCTACGGCACAGGTGCGGTCATGTCTGTGCCTGCCCACGATCAACGCGATTATGAATTTGCTGTTAAATACGGCATAGCCATTAAGCAGGTTATTTTTGCTGCTGACGGAGTTGCCGATGATTGCACCGAACATGCTTTTACCGCCAAAGGTGTATTAAAAAACTCAGGTGAGTTTGATGGCTTAACGTCTGCACAAGCTTTTACTGCTATTGCTGAAACCTTGGAAAAAGACGATAAAGGCGTACGTAAAGTCAATTTCCGTTTGCGTGATTGGGGCGTTTCCCGTCAGCGTTATTGGGGCGCACCGATTCCGATTATTTATTGTGATGGTTGCGGCACAGTGCCGGTACCTGAAAAAGATTTACCCGTTGTTTTGCCTAAAGATGTGGTGCTGGATGGTTCGCAATCGCCATTAGTGGCGCATCCGACCTTCTCAACATGTGAGTGTCCAACATGTGGCAAACCAGCGCGGCGTGAAACCGATACCTTTGATACTTTCATGGAATCATCCTGGTATTTTGCGCGCTTTGCCTGCAATAAAGCCGATACCATGCTGGATGCTAAAGCTAATCATTGGTTACCGGTCGATCATTATATTGGCGGTATTGAACACGCGATTTTGCATTTATTGTATGCCCGTTTTTATACCAAATTACTGCGTGATGAAGGTTTAATCACTTGTGATGAACCGTTTAAAAAATTGCTGACTCAAGGCATGGTGCTAAAAGATGGCAGCAAGATGTCCAAGTCCAAAGGCAATACGGTTGATCCGCAAGGTTTAATCGACCAATACGGCGCGGATACCGTGCGTTTGTTTATTATGTTTGCCGCACCGCCGGAACAATCTCTGGAATGGTCCGATAGTGGCGTGGAGGGAGCGTCGCGCTTTTTAAAGCGCTTGTGGCGTCAGGTTTATTTGCATGTCAGTGCCGGTGGTTCTGTACTTGCTTTGGATAAAAATAGTCTGACCGATGAGCAACGGGCTTTGCGTCGCCAGTTACACCAAACCCTACAGAAAGTCAGCCATGATATGGGCGTGCGTATTATTTTTAATACCGCCATTGCCGCCAATATGGAACTGGTCAATAGTCTCAACAAATTCACTGATGAGTCGGCTAATGGCAAAGCTATACGCCAGGAAATCTTGGAAGCCATTGTACTGATGCTATCACCGATTGTGCCGCATATTTGTCATCAGTTGTGGCTTGATTTAGGACATAAGGAGGATTTGCTGGCAATGGCATGGCCCAGTGTAGATGAATCGGCTTTAGTGCAAGATTTGTTGGAACTGGTCGTGCAAATTAACGGTAAATTGCGCAGTAAAGTGTTGGTGTCGGTAGCGGCGAGCAAAGCGGATATTGAAGCCCTTGCGTTGGCGGATGAACAGATTAAACGTTTTATCGATAACCAACCGATTAAGAAAGTTATTATTGTGCCGGGCAAACTGGTGAATATCGTTGTTTAAATTGGAGTGTG
The DNA here is from genome assembly GCF_043729335.1 of Crenothrix sp. Classification (NCBI taxonomy): domain Bacteria; kingdom Pseudomonadati; phylum Pseudomonadota; class Gammaproteobacteria; order Methylococcales; family Crenotrichaceae; genus Crenothrix; species Crenothrix sp. Next base: position 5,520 of record NZ_JAYTLQ010000037.1, read on the forward strand.
TTCCGATGCAAAAATGCGCTATTTTAATAATGGCATTGTTATTAACCGCCTGTGGTTATCACTTGCGCGGTACGTTTTCTTTGCCTGCCGAGCTTAAAAAAGTATATCTACAAGGGGGATCAGCGCCATTACGCGACCAATTTAACAAAACATTGGAAGCCTCAGCAGGGCAGTTGGTTGATTCTGCTGAACAGGCAGCAGTGACTGTCAAAGTTTTTGACGCTGACATTAAGCAAAGAGGCATTTCATTGAATGCGGGAGGGCGCTCTAACGAATTTGAATTGCATTATCATCTAGAATACGAATTACGTGATGCAACCAAGAAAGTGCTATTACCCCGTGAGCCTTTGGATATAAGGCGCGAATATTTTAATGACCAGCAGGATATTATCGCCAAAGATAATGAAGAGGGCGTGATTCGTAACGAAATGTACCAACAGGCAGTGAAGAATATTCTTAATCGGATGCGTGCTGTGTTGGAAGCCCAGCCTAAGTAATGCGCATTAAACCGGAGCAATTAGGCGCGTTGCTGCAAAAATCTTTGGCGCCGGTTTATTTTGTCAGTGGCGATGAACCCTTGCAATTGATTGAAGCTACTGATGCGATTAGGCATGCGGCCAAAAGATCGGGTTTTGCCAACCGCGAAGTACTGCGTGCTGAAACGGGGTTTGACTGGAAACAATTAGCCCTGAGCGCCGCCGAGCAATCCATTTTTGCAGATAAAAAAATCATAGACCTGCGGCTGTCAGGAAGCGGGCCGGGCACGGATGGTGCAAAAGCTTTAATTAATTATTGTGCGCATCTGCCTGATGATACGGTATTGATGATTAGCGGTGGCAAGTTAGCCAGTGCCTCGCTTAAATCGCACTGGTTTCAGGTGTTGGATAATGTCGGTGTTGTCATGCAGGTTTGGCCGCTGGAAGGTCAATATTTGCTGTCTTGGCTGCAACAGCGCTTACAACTTCGCGGCTTACAGATAGATCGGGACAGTGTAAAGCTGTTGGCGTCCAGAGTTGAAGGTAATCTTTTAGCCGCCGTGCAAGAGATAGAAAAGCTGTACGTATTGTACGGTGTCGGTAATCTGAGCTTTCAACAAGTCAGTGAGGCCGTTGTTGATAGTTCCCGTTATGATGTGTTTGCGTTGGTGACGGCTGTGTTGGAAACGGATGTCTGCCGGCTGTTTAAGATAATCACTAGTTTAAAAGCCGAAGCCATTGCTGCACCCATTGTATTATGGGCTTTAGTGCGTGAGGCTAGAACGCTAATCAAGATAAAATGGCAGCTCTCACAAGGCCAAAGCAAAGACGTTGTTTTTCGAAATAATCAGATTTGGGATAAGCGACAGCCGTTGATTTCTGCTGCGTTAAATCGGCTAAGCTTTGCTGATTTGAATGCCATCATCGTACTCAGCGCCAGTGCAGACAGGGAAATTAAAGGTCAACAGGCCGGTGATGCCTGGGAAACATTGCATAGTATTTGTTTGTTATTTGCTGCTGTAAAGCCGGTGTTGTAAGCCGAGTCATAATATTCTTTCGCTTTTATGCCAAAGAATGCCCACAAGGTAGCTCGAACAAGTTCATGCTTTGGCAAGCTTGGCAATAATACAAGTAGTGTTTAAAAATGTCGCCTAACAAGCAATCATCCTCTCGTAGTAGACCTAGCGACTACTGTCAACCTTAATTACATACAACAAAGCATTAGCCTAAACGTTATTGTTTGTAGTTAATTGATTTAATTAATAAAGATATTTTTTAGTTTAGCAAGGCCAATAAGCACCGTTTGTTTTTTTTACATATTTTTTAATTTAAGTTACATTATTCATGGCTATCTCGCTAATATATTGATAATAAATAACTTATTTTTTTGGCTCGGAATGTGCTTAGTCAATAAGATAAGCAAGGCAAATAGTAATGCGACTTGGGCTTAACAGCAGGTAGTGATGTAAGTGTTCTGCTTGAAATCATAATTAACTAATAACTAAACGTGTGGAGTAATTGCTATGGTAATTAATGGAACAGATAACAATGATGTATTGGGTAGAAAGGCATTAGGTGCCGACACAATCACAGGCAAGAAAGGTGCTGATATCTATTACGTCAATAATGTAGGTGATAAGGTTATTGAAAGCTTAAATCAGGGTATTGATTTAGTACTAAGTTCAGTTAATTATACGTTAAGCGATAATGTAGAAAATCTCAGCTTGTCAGGTACGGCAGCATTGAATGGTACCGGAAATGCCCTGAATAACCGAATAATTGGCAATGCGGCTAATAACACGCTTAAAGGACTTGCCGGTAACGATAAGTTGATTGGCAGTGGCGGTGACGACACGCTTCAGGGTGGTGACGGTGATGATTGGCTTTACAGCGGCGATGGCAGAGCCTTATCGGTTGGCACTAACAAGCTCTCTGGTGAGCAAGGTAATGATTCATACATTATTGATACAGCTACCGATGTGGTTACTGAGCTTGCCAATCAAGGTATAGACAGTGTTTATAGTGCTGTTAATTATACTCTGGGTTTAAATCTAGAGAACCTTACGTTAAGACTAAGTGCATTAACTGGTACGGGTAATGGGCTGAATAACGCACTGGTAGGTAATGCGGGTAATAATACATTAAATGGTTTGGCGGGTAATGATAAGCTTTCAGGTATGGGCGGTAATGATATCCTGAATAGTGGTAATGGTAAGGATGTGCTTATTGGCGGTGAGGGTGCGGATATTCTTATTGGCGGCTTAGGTAAAGATACTTATGATCTTACCGAAAAAACTCATTCTGCAGATACTGTAGTCGTTGGAGAAAATACCACACCTAAAGTACTAAGTGACTATCTTGGCAATACTGATGTTGTTAAAGGCTTTGTATTGGGCGAAGATAAACTTGACGTGCTGTTTACCACTATCGTTGCTGATACCACTGCAAATGTTACCGGAATAAATTCAGATCCAACCGATCCAGATGTAGCTTTTGGTAATATTGCACAACATACTGTCAGCAAAGGTATTTATAGTTTCTATGATAACCTCGGCACTGCGCTTCCGATTACGGTCGCTAATGAAAAAAATGCTTATGCGTATGTATTGGAAAATACCCCGACTAATGGCGCTATAGCGGGTTTTCATGTCAGTAACGCGGCTGGCAAAGTGACTGACACCATTATTATGCAACATGATCATTCTGGAACGCCGGTAACTGAAAATCATATCGTGGTTGATTTGGTGGGTGTTGAGGCAACAAGTCTAAGTGCTACGGGCGGCGCTAATGCAGTATGGATTATTTGATCAAAATATAACATAAGATTAATCCAGTAGAGAGGGTACGGCGTTAGCGCGCTTGTCCTCTCTATTTTAAAGGTATACCCAAATAAAGTTTGGTAGATGGGCTAGGTTATAAGCATTTATAAATTATTTTTAATGTGCACTATGTTGACGGTAATGTCTAGCGTGATTGTATAAATTCAAATGGTTTAAAGATTGCGTATGATTTAGCACTAGCCTTTTCAAAGTGTCACCATAGTTTTGGTGTTATTGTATAAATAAGACAAATGCTAAATGTAAATTAAGCATTTTTGCATTGGAATTAATACCTTGCAGAATATAAATTTTTTAACTCATCGTTAAAATTTTTGTCGATTATTCAATAAATTAAATGCTAACTTCATGGCTACGCTGATACTTTGAAAGGGCTGGAAGTAAAGTAGTGAGAGGCTTTTGTTTGAAAGTCAAAATGTATATTAACAACTAACACTGTGTAAGGTAAATACTATGATAATTAATGGAACAGATGGAAATGATGTGCTGCTAGGTAAAACTGCATTAGGTGCAGATACCATGACCGGTAAAAAAGGTAGTGATACCTATTATGTCAACAATGCAGGTGATAAAGTTATTGAGAGTTTAAATCAGGGTATTGATACCGTGATTAGCTCAATAACATATACTTTGGCTGCTAATGTAGAAAACCTTGTTTTAACCGGTGCAACGGATTTGAATGGCACGGGTAATGCGCTCAACAATACTTTAACCGGTAACAATGCAGCAAATACGTTAAACGGTTTAGCGGGTAACGATGTGCTGAATGGCAATGGTGGGAATGATAATCTTAACGGTGGAGACGGTAATGATGCGCTGTCTGGTGGTGCTGGCATTGACGCGCTGAAGGGCGATAAAGGTAATGATACTTATTATATAGGTTCAACAGCTGATGTTATTACAGAGCTTGCTGGCCAAGGTGTTGACACGGTTATTAAAAGTATAGGCAATTACACCTTAGGCAGCAATTTAGAAAATCTTATTTTGGGCGCGGGTAGTGTTACCGGTACCGGAAATGAATTAAATAACGTGTTAACAGGAAATGCGGGCAATAACACATTAAATGGTTTAGCCGGGATTGACAAGCTTTCAGGCCTGGCAGGTAACGATAAGCTTAACGGCGGTGACGGCAATGATACGCTTATTGGGGGTGAAGGGGCGGATATTCTTACCGGTGGGCTTGGCAAAGATACCTACGACCTTACCGAAACAACTGCGTCTTCTGATACGGTAATAGTGGGTTTAAATACCACATTCAACATAAATACTTACCTGGCTGATACTGATGTCGTTAAGGGGTTTAATCCCGCTAATGACAAGCTTGATGTTCCCTTTGCTGCCAATATTGTTGCTAATACGGCTGCCAATACGTTTATTACCGGGATTAATCCAGATGGCCTTGACTTTGGCAGTTTTGCGCGTCACACGGTTAGTAATGGTATTTACACCTTATATGCTAATAATAGCGCAACTCCCACGCTGATTACCTCTACAAATGAAAAGCAAGCATACGGATATTTGCTAGAGAATACGCCATTTAATGGTGCGGTAGCGGGTTTTCATGTCAGCGATGCGGCTGGTAAAGTGACAAATACTATTATTATGCAGCATAATCATTCCGGAACGCCTGTAGTTGAAAACCACGTCGTGGTTGATTTAGTGGGTGTTGATGCAAGTCTAAGTGCTACTGGGGGTGCTGGCGCAGTTTGGATTATGTAATGATTTTTTGCTGTTAAGGTACATCAAGGTAACCAATAGAAAGGACAAGCTATGTGCTTGTCCTTTTTTTTATGCTTTTAAAAACGTGCGATTGTGCAATGGGTATATTTTAAAAACACCACTTAGGTATTGTTTTTTCTGGCTATTAGGGGAAATTAACAAGGCATATTTTGTTTATTCAACCCCAAAAAATTGAATGCGTTATCATGCTGTCACTTCAAGTGATGCATTTTGCCTTAGCTTTAAACCCTTGCACTTCCTAAATGCCGTTGTGCGTAAGCGACGTTTTGCATAAATTCACTTTTGCAATATGACTTATTGTTGCTAATAAGCAAATCTATAATGCACTAACGGCATTTTTCAGGGATAATTTTACAGATATGTGACTGAATTAATAATTTTTGTTGCCATCATCGCTAGTGCAAGCGCAGCTTTTGTTTTCAACTGTGCTACTTCACGATAAGTGGCATTCAATAAGTCATTGTCGATTTTGGACTGCCGCCGGTATTTTCCATTTGTTTAATTTTAATACTTAATTTAAGTGAGCTAACCTTATGTCGCTAAAAACTGATTGTCGCAGGCTGCTTTCCCTAGGATTAAACTGGATGCTCCATAGTCCAGTTGTTGTACTGATAATAATAGGGCTGCTTACTTTTTTTGCGTTTCAGTTTACGGCTAATAATTTAAGTATTAATACCGATACTGCCGAGTTAATTGCGCCGGATGCTCCGTTTCAGCAAAATCGGCGTAATTTTGAGAAGGCTTTTTCGCAAGATATGCATACGTTATTACTGGTAGTGGAATCTGATACGCCAGAATTGACTAAATCTGCTACCAAGCGGCTAGGGCGTTTGCTCAGTACCGATAAAAATAATATTCAAAGCGTTTATATTCCCAACGACAACGATTTTTTTCACCAAAATGGCTTGTTGTATCTGGACCCCGAAGATTTGCAGACGATTTCCGGTAATTTGTCACAAGCGCAGCCCTTCATTGGCCGCATTACCCAAGAGCCCAATTTAACCGGCTTTTTTTCTATTTTTGAAGATGCACTCATCTCCACCGATAAAAATCAGGACTTACCGATTGATTTACCCGCTTTAATTAATAAGGTGTCGACGGTTTTGCATAAAGCCATTAATGGCAGCAATGGGTTATTATCCTGGCAGGAATTGATTGCCGAAAAAAAGCTAAAAACCGCGCAGTCAACCAAGGGTTTTATTATTATTTTGCCTAAGTTTGATTACACGCAAATCCGCCCCGCCGAACTTGCCATTAATTCTATTCGGCAAGCGGTTGCCCAAATTCAGGATGCTAATTTGCCTAACGTAAAAGTGTGGGTTACCGGGGAGGTGGGTCTTGAGGATGACGAACTTTCGGGAATGAGTGCGGGTACATTTACCGCCAGTATTTTTTCTATCGTATTAGTGTGTATTATTTTATTAATTGCCTACCGGTCTATTGTATTTACGGTGGCAACCTTACTGACTTTGGCCGTGGGCATGGTATTTTGTGGTGCATTCGCGGCTTTTTCTGTTAAGGAATTGAATTTAATTTCGGTAGCTTTTGCCGTCTCCAATATCGGTCTTGGCGTGGAGTATGCCATTCATTTTTGTTTGCGCTACCGTGATAATCTGAGCCATCATGTTGACAGGGCTAGGGCGATACACAGTACGTTGGTGTCTACTGGCCCGTCTTTAATGTTGTGTGCGGGGACTACTGCGATTGGCTTGTATGCCTTTATTCCTACCGATTATAAAGGGGTTTCTGAGCTGGGTTTGTTGGCAGGAAGCAGTCTGTTTATTTGTCTTGCGGTCACTTTAATTGTTTTACCGGCATTGTTAAAAATCATTCCCATGTCGATGCCAGCTCAACCAACTACCAATAAGCCCATTGTTACTACACTGGCAGAAAAAATAGCTACGGCTACCCTGCATTACGCCAAGCCCATCGTGATTGTCACTGCCACAGTAGCTGTTATATCCATTGCATTGGTGTTTAAAGTCCAGACTGATTTTAATCCGATCAACTTACGTGACCCTAATACGGAATCGGTGATTGCTTTTAAAAGCTTAACCAAGGACAAAGAAACCACGCCCATGACGTTAACGATTCTGGCGAAAGATGAAACCAAAGCCAAGGCCTTGCAACAAAAACTGGCAACGATTCCATCCGTGGACAAAACCATCAGTTTGTTTGATTTTATACCGACCGATCAAGAAGATAAGTTGATGACGATTGAAAACATGGCGTTGACTTTAGGTACTACGGCGTTTCCCCCGCTAAAACCTGACCTTAATCCTATTCCTGGCATTAATAATCTCATAAAAGCCATTGATACGGTATTGCCGACTAAAACCGATGCGCATGAAATACAGTCGCTAACAGTCTTTAAAAAAGAATTGCAGGATATGTTGATTGAGCTGGATACGCGCCAGGAACCGAGTCGACGCGATTTTATTGAGAAAGTGCAAACGGCTTTGCTAGGCACTTTACCGAATGTGATGAATGATTTGTTTACCAGTTTTAAAGCTAATGAAGTGACGATGAAGGATTTGCCGCTTGATATTAAAGATCGCTGGTTGAGCAAAGAAGGCTGGTACCGGATTCAGATATTTCCTAAAAAAGATTTGAATAATCTGGCTGATCTTCAGGAATTTATCACCGATGTGCAAGCGATAGCGCCCGAAACCACTGATTTGCCGATTATGTATTGGGAGTCCATGAAAGAAGTGGTTGCTGCTTTTCAACAGGCAATTGTAATTGCTTTGGTGACTATTGCTTTACTATTGTATGTCATTCGGCGCAATGTAATTGATACCTTGCTGGTGATGACGCCGTTGTTATTGGCAGGTTTATTAACTATGGCCAGCACGGTAATTACCCACACGCCGATTAATTTCGCCAATATTATCGCCTTGCCGTTATTATTAGGATTGGGTGTTGATAACGGCATACACATGGTTGAAAAGCTGCATCACTCGCTATCTGATAAACAAAATATTTATCAATCCAGCACTGCCAGAGCGATGTTTTATGGTGCGTTGACGACGGCATCAAGTTTTGCAGGGTTAGCTTTTTCGCCGCATCAAGGCATTGCCAGTATGGGATTAATTATTACTATGGGTATTTTTTGGATTATGGTGTGTACGTTTATTGTATTGCCAGCCTTGAGTAAGGTAGTTTTAAAAAATAAAGTCAGTGCTTAACCACTTTTTTCGCTAAAACTATTTTTTTAAATGTTCGGAGTGCTGCCATGTTTTTTTTAAAAAAATTCGTTGATCTTATTACTCTTGGATTAATTGCCCTTCTACTGTATGGCACTGTGCAAGCGGATGAACATAAAGCCTATGTGCAATTGAATGCTGGGGCGGTGTTTGCGCCGACTAATAGTTTCACGCCCAATGCCGCTTCTGGAAATAATGATCTGCCTCGGGTTGTGTTTGATTATGATCCAGGCTACGCGACAGGTTTGGCTGTGGGTTATCGCGTAGCCGAGCGGTTTAGGCTGGAGGGAGAGTTGCTTTATCAGTCCAGCAACTTTGATAATGACTTTGTGTTTGCGAACGGTTCTTTCGGGTCTTCAGAGACTCATTTTAACGGTGAACGCACGAGGGCTGCTGCACTATTGAATGGGTATTACGATTTTAAAAATCAAACACCTTTTACGCCGTATATTACCGCGGGTGTTGGTGGTTATCACGTCGAATTTAAATCTAAAGACGCTTATGGCTTAAGAAATGATTTTGATGTGGCGTATCAAGTGGGTGCGGGTGTTAATTATAAAGTTAGCGATAGATTCAGTTTTGATTTGAAATATCGTTATTTTAGTGGTGCTGATCCACACATTAAAAGAATAGATGACCGGTTTAGCACCTTGTTTGATGTGGGAGATCATCAGCTTATGGCAGGTGTCCGCATCGTTTTTTGAAAGTTACCTGGAAAGATTATTTATTTTTAGCGTAGTAGAAAATCAATGCGGTTACCTTAATAACCGCATCAATAAGATTTTATTGGCTCAATATGAGTAAAAATAAAAACGCTTATGTCAGATTGCTTTTAATGCCCATAGCACTTTGAAACTCGACTAACAGGTTTTTTTCATTTGTGCTGAAACGTTCGCCGCCAAAACCTAAAAAGCTCCCTTCAGTGGTTGCCATGGCTACTTTTTCTGCAATCGCCAGACACCATTGCTTATAGTCATTGGATTCTTGAACAGACGCTTTGCCCGCCAATAACTCTGCTACGGCCTTAGAGTCTGTTATTGCCTGCTCTATGAACTTCTGTGCAGAATCAACACCATTAGCTTTCATACGGGCTGAACCCCAATCACGAATTTTTTTTAATTTTGCCATGGCTTCAGAAGTACCTTCCTGCGAATTGGGCAATATTGACTGTATAAGGGCGTTATTAGGGTAGTCTTTCACACCTGCCATAACAGATTGTGCCATGGTAAACATCTCTTTACCGGTTCCAAACAAGCCGCTATTTCCGGCAAAAGCCATAGCCGCTCCAATAATGTGTGGGGTGTTGGTTAGTAAATTTAATTCTTCTTCGCTATAAGTTGTACTCATTTTTTTAGTCCTGTATAAATAGTTGAAAAAACCACTACTGGATTCTGAAGCCAACAATGATGAACAGCATTTAAGTTTTAAAAAGAATAGATAAAATCAATAGTAATCCAGAAAATCGGCTAAGAAGCCTTCTTCAACATCCCCATGCCGTTAGGCTTCTTAACAATTTGCAATTGCGCTTTAAAGCGTTTTTGTACGCTTTCGACATGAGAAATTACACCCACGGTTTTACCGTGTGCCTGTAAACTTTCCAAGGTGCTGATAACGGTGTACAAGGTTTCTGCATCCAGGTTGCCAAAGCCTTCATCAATAAACAAAGAATCCACCGCCTTGCCATTATTGGCAAGTTCTGAAAGCCCAAGCGCCAGCGCCAAACTGACAATAAAACTTTCGCCCCCGGATAAGGTTTTGGGCAAACGGTGCAGATTGCCTTGATAGGTATCTTCAATCTCCAGCGCCAAGCCTTGATCGCTGAGTTTTTGCCGTAAATAATAACGCCCGCTTATTTTTTCTAAAATTGTATTGGTTTGTGACAACAGCCGGTCAATCATTTGTTTTTGTACGCGTCTTCGGAAAACCATGCCGTTTTCAGCATCAAGTTGCGCTTTGTCTGTCAGTGCTTGTTGCTCAACTTCCTGCTGGCTTTTGAGTTGCACTAAAATACCATCATATTTTTTCTGTAACTGGGTTTGATCGGCCAATAAGCTTTGTGTACGTTGTGCTTCCAAGGTAGCAATTTGCAGTTTCTCGGAGATGCTCCACAGTTTTGTTTTTAATTCTTCCAAGCTCAGATTTGATTCGACCTGTGCTTGTTCAATGGCTAGCTGCGCTTGATTTTTTTCCAGTTCGAGGGTTTTTGCGGCGATTTGTTGCGTTAAATCTGTTTGTTGTTGCTCAATTTCTGGCTGTTGTTCAACTAGCTGTAGCACTACGTTAACATCATGCACGGTGCTAAATACCGTGGCTTGCATTTTTTCTTTCAGTGCTTGTTGCACGTGCTGGGTGTCGGCATCTTGTTGGGCAACGCGATGTTCAGTATCGGCAATCAGCTTTTGTTTTTCAACGAGTGCCAAGTGTAGGCCAACATTTTCTTCGTTACGCAATTGTTGGTTTAAGCCTTGAATCTGCAACTCGTAATTATCGGCTTCGGTTTGACAAGTCGTTTGTTTGCTAGTCATTAAAACGATGGCATCAGTTGCGTTTTTCTGACTCAGAAATTGACTGTGGTAATTCTGACGGCGGCTGTTTAGCTTGTCGATCAGGATATCTTCTTTGCCGGTATTAGGTAATTTTTCCCCCAGTGGCGCTAATTGTGCACTGATTTTATCGGCCAACGCCTTCTCGTCTTGCTGATATTTGGCATGGGCATTATCCAGTTCGATGCGTTCCTTACTGCGCTGTTGTTGGTCGCTGTCCAAAGCTTGCGTATTGGCTTGCACGTTTTCCAGATTGGCTTCCGTTTTGCTGATCAGCGCCTTGAGTTTATCGATGGTTTTTTGCGTATTGCGATATTCGTTGCTCAGGGTGGCAATGTTTTTTAATTGCAGGCTTTCTTCGCTCAGTAACTGCTTCATTAGGTTGACATTGCTGATATCCATATCATCACTGGCGCTGTTAAGGCGGTTACTCAGGACGAGCCATTGCGACTGTATTTTTTGCGTTTGGGCATTTTTAATACGATTTTTCTCAGCTGTTTTCAGTGCAGTGCTGAGTAATTGTTCTTGCCGACTAATGGATGCAGCAAGATTTTGCATCTTCTCTTTTTGATCCAGCAGCGCACGTTCGGTATTGGCGGCAGCCGGTGGACGCGAGGCATAAGGGTGGATGTTAGAGCCACACAATGGGCACGGTTTGCCATCAACAAGATGCTGTCTATCGGAAGCCATTTTTTTCAACAAGCTATTTTGGAATACCGCTTCTTCCAGTGCTAATTTAATATTTTCTTCAAGCTTGAGGTCTTTTTTAAAGGTATTAAGCTGTTGCTGAATAACGTCAATATCGTGGCTGGTTTCTGGTTTTGCTTTTTTAAACAGGCCAAAAAATCCACTGCGCTGAGAGGCATTTAACTTTTGATGATCCACCCCCAGGTTGGTGAATGCCTGATAGGTTCTAACGCGTTCTTGTTGATCTTTATAGAGTTCGTCAAGATCTTGTAGGGTTCGGCCTTCGGCTAAATTTTCCAGTTTTTGTTCAGCGTCTGTTAGCTTATCTTTCAGATCGGCAATGGTTTTATAATCTTTTTGGTGGATGCTGGTGTTGGTCTTTAAAGAAGACGAGGCTTTTTTCGACCATAGCGCATGAGCTTTTTGTTTTTCTTCCAGTTCGGCTAATTCGGTTCTTAGATTTTTTAAGGCGGCAACCTCTGGAAATTGATCCAGTAAGCTGGCATCACTGGCATGTTCTTCGAGCCAAATGTTGACGCTAATCAGCGCGGCTTGTTTGTCAGCAATTTGCGTTTCCAGAGATTTCCACAAATCGTTTTCGGATAATTTATTGGCGCTCAGCAAGGCAATTTGTGATCGGATCCGGTCTATGGCTTCAATTTGTTCCGTAAACGATTTGTTGCTTGGCGGGGGTGCATCGCTATTTAGAGGTGTTTTTGCGGCACTTAATTCTTGTTGCAGGAGTTTTAGTTCAGCCTGATAAGTCGTTAAAGTCAATTTGCTGTGTTGTAGCGCTTGCTGCTTGTCTTGCAAAGTCGCAATATCATCTTTTAGCAATAAAGCTTGTTGTGCTTTACTGAGTTCAGCTACTTTTTTCTGAATGGCTTCCGCTTGCGTGTATAACGCTTGCAGGGCTTTTTCTTGTTGAGCAATTTTATTTTGTATATCGGTGGTTTTTATCAGTGCCTGCTGTTGTTGCGAGAGTTTGTTGTGCTCGCGCTGTAGTTCGGCTTGTTGATCGTTAAAGTCGATCAAATCGTGGGCCAGCGCTTCTTGTCTAGCAGGTTCTAACAGCGACACCGCATTTAAATCTTGTTTTAAGTGCTGTAAGCGTTTTTGGGCTTTAGCCACTTTGTCGAGGATATCGTTTTTGTAATCAGTATAAATATCGGTACTGATAATCTTTTCCAGAATATCCATGCGCTCGTTGTCCAGCGCATTCATGAACGCCGCAAAATCACCCTGTGCCAGCAACACCGAGCGGGTGAAGTTGCGAAAATTCATACCGGTAATTTCGTTGATGCGCGTGCAGACTTGCTGTGCGTTGTTTGCCAGTTCTTCGCCGGTGTCGGTGCGGAGTAGCTTCATGGCAGACGTTATCGGCGCATCCGGGCTTGCTGCATTGCGCTGTGCATGCCAACTGGTTTGGTATTTTTCATTGGCCAGGGAAAATTCCAGCACCGAAAAACACTCGTTGGTGTTTTGGGTCATGACGTGTTCGGCAGGGCGGTTAAAGCGGAAAGTTTCGCCGTATAATGCCAGGGTGATGGCATCCAATATGCTGGATTTTCCCGAACCATTGGGGCCGGTTATCGCAAAAACTCCGGTATCTGAAAACGGTGGCTCCTCAAAGTTGATATGGCTTTCGCCTTCCAATGAGTTGATATTTTTAAAATAGATAGTGAGAATTCTCATAACTGTTTGGCGTATTTATTTTTTATATCAACTGTGGAGGCACTTACCTAAGGATAAGCAGCATGATACACGATGGTATTGCTTAAAACAAAAGGCAAAAGGCTGCTACGAAATTGTTAATCGGGGTAATAGTCGTTATCGGTAATTTGCTCATAATCCCAGGGGCAGGTTGTCGGAAAATCATTTTTATCCATTCCGGTTTCTTGAGATGCCATGGTTCTTGCTTTGGAATAAGATTTGAGCAGAATAGCATCTAATTTTGGTTTTAAACTGGGATTCTCATCCAAAACATCAACGCAATTTTCTCTTTGTCCTTCAATAGTCAGTTGCCAGCTTTTACCGCGTCTGGCGGGTTGATATTTCCATTTCAAAAGATGAACCAGTAACACGGTCAAGCGACTTTCAAGTGCGCGTTTTTCACTGCGCCCCATGGCTTCAACTTCCTCTATTAAGTTGTCAATATCCAGATCACTTAGTCGGCCTGCTTTTAATAACGTTGCCTGCTCTTGCGTCCAGCCGTAAAAGTCTTGATCGTAGTTACTCATGGTGGTGTTCCTGTTGCGTTGCCAACTAAGCAACTATGATGTGATTATAGGCTTTTGAATTGGTTCACGATATCGCTAATCAGTTGTGGGCCTCGATAAATCAGTCCACTGTAAACCTGCACCAAACTCGCACCCGCGTGCAATTTTTCCTGTGCATCGTCTGCGTTTAAAATGCCACCGGCGGCAATAATCGGTATTTTGCCGTTTAAATGCCTGGCAAGTTCGCGGACAACAAACGTGGCTTGGTCTTTAACCGGTGCGCCGCTCAAACCGCCAGCTTCATTGGCCAGCGGATGATTGCTGATAGCATCGCGCGCAATAGTGGTATTGGTGGCAATGACGCCATCAATGGCAAATTCCACTAATAATTCAGCAATATGGCTGATTTCTTCGCTGCTTAAGTCGGGGGCAATTTTTAGCACTAACGGCACATATTTGCCATGAGTTTGTTGCAGTTTCAGTTGTTCTTCCTTAAGTGCAGAAATCAACTTTTTAATCTCATTGCCTTGTTGCAATTGGCGCAGGTTTTTGGTATTGGGTGAGGAAATATTCAGTGTTATGTAACTGGCTGCTGCATAGGCTTTGCGTAAGCCAATCAGATAATCATCAGTTGCGTTTTCTATCGGCGTATCGGCATTTTTGCCGATGTTAATGCCCAAAATACCGTCATATTTGCATTGCTTGACTTGCGCCAGCAAGTGATCAATGCCCAAGTTATTGAACCCCATGCGGTTAATGATGGCTTCGTGTTCTGGCAATCGGAACAGCCGCGGCTTAGCGTTGCCCGGTTGCGGTCTGGGCGTTGCTGTACCTATCTCTATAAAACCAAAACCTAAAGCGGCGAGGGCATCAATGTAATCACCGTTTTTATCTAAGCCTGCGGCCAGACCCACCGGATTTTTAAAGTGTAATCCCATGATGTTAATCGGTTCGCAAGCAGCAACTGGATAGAATAATGGGGTTAAACCGGTTGCATAACCTGCTTTTAAGGCCTTTAAGGTGACATCGTGTGCGGTTTCAGGATCAAGAGAAAATAACAGTGGGCGCAGTAAGGGATAAAGATTCATAAAGTTTAGGCGGTTACGTTAAGCGTGTTGAGAGTGTAAGGGCTTGGATCAATGCGGGGAGGGCGGTTTAATATCAGATCAGCCATGAGCTGCGCGGAGGCCGGTGCCATCACCAAGCCGTTGCGAAAATGTCCTGCATTAATACTAAGGTTGCTAATAAGTGGGTGTTTGCTAATGTAGGGCACACCGTTGTGGGTACCCGGCCTTAAGCCTGCCCAATGCTGGATGAGCGGGAATTTTTTCAGTGATGGCAATAAATTTTCCGCAAAGTGTTGCAGTTGGCTTTTGGCATCGGAAGTTGTCGATTTATCAAACCCCTGGTTTTCGACCGTGCTGCCAACGACAATTTTTCCGTCGCGGCGTGGAATCAAGTAACGATCGCCATCGAGGATAATATGCGCCAAGGTATCAGGCTCAGCTTGATAGAGCAGCATTTGGCCTCTTATCGGGGCAATCTGCGGCGAAATATCCATAAACTGCGGAAATAATTGCCCATACACTTGTTGGCTCCACGCGCCAGCCGCAATGACTAAATGATTAATGCTGATTTTTCCGAGATTGGTGTCAAGCTCAGTAATACGATTATCTTTAAGTGTGGCCGCAGCGACATGGCAATGTTCGCGCAAGAGAACGCCTTTGTTGAGCAAATCTTGTTTTAAAGATTTTAACAGGCGCGGGTTGCGTATTTGGCCAATAGTGGGTAGCCACAGTGGATTGTTTGCCAGCGTATTTAAGCGGCTATAAAGCGTTGGAGTTGCCACTTCAACGGGGATTTCATGAATAGCGCACCAGCGTGTTGCTTTATGTACATCAGGGTTTTTGGTGATGAGTAAACCACAGGAGCGCCACTCTGGATTGATAAGCGTGAAATCAGCCAAGTGCTGTGCTAATGCCGGATACAGTTTTAGGCTTTGGATGACCAGATGGCTAATGGCTTCATGTTGCCGCCACGGATAAAGCGGCAATAAAATACCACCCCCTGCCCAGGATGATTCTTGTCCAATGAGATTTTTTTCGACAACAGTAACTGTAGCACCGGCATTAATGAATTCTCTGGCAGTTAACAGGCCGATAACGCCGCCGCCGATGATGGTAATGTCTGGGGTTGTTGTCATGAATGTAGGTCAGAGTTAAAACAAGCGAGTGATTGAGTTGCCAAGCTATATTCTCTTTTGCCAACGCTTTGCATGGCGGCTACCGTGCATAACAGCAACGACTACTACGATAAGCTCTTTCTCAATCCGGTAGTAAATTCCAAAGGGAAATCGATGAATGACAGCTGGGCGGGTTTGTTTGTGAATGATAGGATACAAATTTGGATTTTCTGAAATGATCTGGCAGATGCTTAGATTTTCATCGAGTAGCTCATTACCTGGATCGCTAGGTTGCTGCCCATGCCATGTCGCAGCTTCTTCAATATCAGATTCGGCTTCTGGTCGAAAATGTATCCTAATGCTCACAAACGCTTCCTGATATCTGCTATCACTTCTGCCGCCTCGCGACCTTTGATTTTGTCTGCTGTGTAAGCATCCAGGCGTCGATTAAGCTCATCTCTTTGTCCGTCAGTTATCGACCATGTGACTTGGTCATCTGCAATACTGTCAGTTATCGGGATGGATCGTAAGTTAGCGATCATTTTGAGACCTCTTTTTATATAAACAGTATATCGATTAGCATACTAAATAAGCATAACTTTTACCATGAGGGGGCGTAAGCAGGAGGACAAAAAATTTGCGATAATTTTTGGCGAAAATTTGTTGTGTTTTGTTGTTTTTTATCTACACTTGGGTGTTATTTATTGCTGAATTATTATAACGTATTGATTAGTAATAATTAGTTCGTATAAAAAAAATCATATAAAAGCTTGTTATGCGGTGTATTTACTGCTATATTGTAAGCGTAAATATAGATTTGTTGTATTAAAGAAACCTTTGTTGTAATAAAACAAAAACTCATAATAACAAACCTCATGAGGGGAACCAATGATAAAGAAAACTAACACACGTTTATTAGCTGCTGCAATATCGATGATAATAGCAGGAAGTTTAGTGACTTCAGATGCTATGGCGAAAAAACGTCATAAACATCATAAACGTCATCATGCTTCTAAAACGCATTCTACACGCGAATACTCTTCTTACAGCTCATCAAGCTCTTCAGAAACGAATAGCAAAGTTGATGCTTTAGAAGCTCAAATGCGTGCTATGCAAGATGAATTAAGTGCTTTAAGAGCCAATGGTGGCCCTGCTGCCGGTTCTGCAGATGCGGCTAAGGTTCAAGAGTTAGATCAGTGGATGCAAGATGCAAAAGCTAATCCACCTAAAGTAGTGCATGATAACCATCTTTTCTTCCGTGGCGGTTACGCTCATCAAAATAACGATAGAGGCGGTACGCTGGATCCTACCAATGTACCAGGTGTCGGCTCAAGTCGAGACGGCGTGGCAGTAGGTCCAATATCCGACAGCGATGCTTGGTATTTCGGCGCGGGCTTTGATTTCGGCCTGACTAATGATGTATGGGGTATACTGGATAACACTGACGTGTTTGCTGAACTCAATTTTGATTACACAGAACTCGGCAAAAATGCTAACAACGGTCTTTCTCCAGCGGAAGTGGCTGTAATAAGCGGCTTGGGTATTAATTTACCCGCTGCCAATACTGAAAAAGCCACTGTTAATATGTTAAGGTTATCTGCTTCGCCAAAAATCAAATTCCTTAAAAGCAGTGCATTCAGACCTTGGATTATTCCAGTTGGTTTTGAACTAAGCATTATCAGCCCTCCATCCGATGCAATTACTGTATTAACGCCTGGCATGGTATTTGGTTTAGGTGCTGATTACCGAGTATGGAAAAATATTTTCGTAGGTGCTGACGCGCGTTACCACTATGCCCCTGGCAATGTTGATGGTGTTAACGTTAATGGCGTTACTGCCGGTGGTTATTTAGGTATTGGTTTCTAAGCTTAAAAAACAGCTGTTTAACTACCCGCAAGGGTAAAAGAAAGGAGGGCGTAAGCCCTCCTTTTTTTGTGTCTGTTACTTTTGCAAATGTTATACTTGGCACTAAATTTTTAATATTGAACAGGAACATTAACATGTCAGATAATGTGGAAAATATAATTTTAGAGCATTTACGCCACATTCGTAGTAGGGTTGATCAAATATCAGATGACATGTCTGATCTTAAACACCGTATGTCCAGTCTTGAGTCTGCAATGGTATTGATTAAACATGAAATTGCCCATAGCGATGAAACCGATGCACGTCAACAAGTGACTCTTGATAAAATTATTGACCGTATTCAACGTATAGAAAAAAGACTTGAGCTAAACAATTAAACAATCACTTTGGTGCAACTGGCAACCACAGTTCTGAAAGAATCTCGTTAATTAACCACGGACAGGTTTCAGGAAAGTTATCCAATCTCGTTTCTTTTGATGCTTGATAAATGGCATCACCCCAGACAATTTCAAGCCACTCCGCATCATTTAATCGTGCTTTTAAGCTGGGCACTTGTTTTAAATGCAGTTGAATGGCTTTGCGTTGGTTGCGAATAGTTATTTGCCAGCTGCGACCCTGTCGTTCTGGTTGAAATTGCCACTTTAATAAATGTGCCATCAGGACAGTCATGCGGTTGGCTAGCTCACGTTGTTCACTTTTACCCACGTCTTCTATTTCCTCGGCAATATGTTCAATATCCAGTAAATCAAACATTTTGTTACGCACTAGCCATGCTTGTTCATTAGCCCAGGCAACAACGTCTGTTTCGTAATTAACGGTTGTCATAATTACTCTCATTAGTAGTTTGGTTTTGCAAAAAGCTTAGCAGATTTTTGGTTAAGATAGATCAATGATTTAAACTTCTAGTTGATGGTTATGTCATTGTTATTAGTCGCTGGCATCATTATGAATCGTAAATTTAGAAAGTAAATCCTGCTTTTTTGTGTCCGTTACTTTTTTATGGGTGCTATACTTGGCACTAAATATAGCACCAAAGGTAATGGCCATGAAAATTTCAACTGATATTAAGCCTGTCAGCTATTTAAAGCTGCATTCTGCCGATCTATTAAATCAGGTTAATGAAACCCACAGACCGGTTATTATTACTCAAAACGGTGAGCCTAGGGCAGTATTACAAGATACCGATAGTTATGAAAATATGCGTACCGCTCTGGGTTTGCTAAAGCTGCTGGCGCAAGCGGAAAATGATGTTCGGCAGGGTAACACAGTGACACAAGCGCAAGTTTTTGATAATTTAGCGGCAATCTTGGCTAAACAATGAATGAATGCTGTCAAGTTCACTGGAGCAAGATTGCAGAAAATGATTTGATTGCCATAATTCAGTTTATTAACAATACCAGTTCACAATCGGCTGCTGAGGCGTTCATTCAAATTAAAACTAAAACTGCTGATTTGTTATTGTTTCCCGAGCGGGGTCGTATTGTGCCTGAATTATTGGCACACGGCATAGGACATTACCGAGAATTGATTATTGTACCTTGGCGCGTTATTTACCGGTTTTCAGGTGATAGCGTTTACGTTTTAGCGGTGATAGATTCTCGCCGCAATGTTGAAGATGTTTTATTAGACCGCTTAATTCGAACCAATAATGAAAGCCCTTTATCCTGAAATAACACCCTACCACACTTTTTTCCTTGAAACCGGCAGCAAACATTCAGTCTATGTAGAACAAAGCGGTAATCCTGATGGCTTTCCTGCTATTTTTTTACATGGTGGTCCTTGCTCAGGCACTAAGCCAGATCACCGGCGTTTTTTTGATCCTGAGTATTATAGAATTATTTTATTTGACCAGCGCGGCTGTGGACAGTCCTTACCGTTTGGTGAATTAGAGCACAATACCACTCAAGACTTAATTGATGATATGGAGCGTATTCGTCAGGAACTGCGTATCAATCAATGGTTAGTGTTTGGTGGTTCCTGGGGGGCGGCATTGGCGCTATTGTATGCGCAACAGCATACCAACCGTGTCAGTAGCTTAATTATCCGCGCAGTATTTTTAGCGCGGCAACAGGACATGGATTGGTTTATTAAAAATGGGGTCAGGCTTATTTATCCTGAACAATGGCAGCGGTTAATGACCAGTATGCCTGAGTCAGGGCGCCAAAACCCTATCCAAGGATTGTGGAATGCGTTGTGGGGTAATGATGAGGTTACGGTAAGACGGGTTGCCCGGGAATGGATGGCTTGGGGGGCGCAGGTTGCTTTAGGGAATGTTTATCAAGGATATTCTCATGATAGTCATGTTACTGATAACATGGTGCAGCAAGTGCGTATGGAGCTGCACTATGCTAAAAACCATTACTTTATTGAAGAAAACCAGATTTTAAATTTGTGCCATAAGTTAACAGCTATTCCAGCCACCATCATTCATGGGCGCAACGACTTGGTGTGTCCTATGGAGGCCGGTATGATGCTGAGTAAAGCATTGCCCCATGCAGACTATGTTGTATTGCCAAATGCAGGGCATATCGGTCAGGGCGACAGCATGATTAGTGCTTTAGTTACGGCAACTGATCAGTGGATTTTGAACAATTAAGGGTGTTTTTTATATTTGCTGTTGAATTGAACTGGAATTAAGTGATAATGTCTGCCTTTCTACCGACCTTGGTGAAACTTGCAAAAAACTTATGAGTTTAAAATGACTAAAGATACATCAAAATTGAGTATTAGTGCCACTACCCAAAGTGCCGCAGAACCCGATCAGGAGTTAGATGATATTTTTGAAGACGCTGAATATTCGGTGTCGGAAACTATAGAAAAAGAAGCAATAAAAACAGACGCACGCAGAAGAGTTGAGATATATTGGGAAAAGAAACAATTAAAAGACCAATTTGATGACTTTGATGAGTCAGAATTTGGTTTTTAGACGTTTAATGTTTATTGCCCCGATAGCTCAGTAGGATAGAGCGGTCCCCTCCTAAGGGACAGGCCGGTGGTTCAAATCCGCCTCGGGGCACCACAGCTGTACTCAATAATGTCTAGAAAGACGTTATTACCCTAGCAGATTAATTCTGCAACACACCTTTAGCTTGCGTAAATTCCTCGACTTGCGCATTAATTCACAGACAGATTTACACTTGTGATTTCAGTTTGTTTGCAAGATACCTGTCATAAATTACGCTGGCACCCAGCAAAATAAGCAGACTGTATAAGATAAATTTATCACCTATTTTGGCATAAGGGGTTAGTCCGCCCATAGGCGTTATGGCTCCCGTCAACACAGTGGTTGTAAAAGGCTGCGCCTGTTTAATCAGCTCGCCTTTAGGGTTAACAATGCCCGTTATGCCGGTATTGGTAGCGCGTAATAAAAAACGTCCAGTTTCCAAGGCACGCAGTTGGGCAATTTGCATGTGTTGAGGGCCTTCTATAGAGTGGCCAAACCAGGCGTCGTTGGTCACATTCACCAAATAAGCGGCCTCTTGCAGATTGTTAATCGCCAAATCCCCAAAGGCATCTTCATAACAAATTGAAGTTATAAAAGCATAGCCACCGGCTTTCAGTAACGGTTGGTTTAAGTTACCCGGTGTAAAATTACCGAGTCTTATGCCGATAAGATTCAACACAAAACCGGATACCGGTTGCCAAGGTAGATATTCGCCAAACGGCAGCAGATGGGTTTTGCGGTAAATTCCCTGCTCTTTACCCAACACCATGACGGCATTGTAGTATTCGCTCATTAAATTATCATCCCAGGGCAAGCTGGTAATCACGTTACTGTGGTGCTGTGCAGCTGCCTGACTTAATGGCTGCAAAAAACCAGCATTGATTTCTGAATAAAAAGCCGGCACCGACGTTTCTGGCCAAATGATAACCGGCGTACCCCACTGTTGTTCGGTTAATGATTGATATAGACGCAGGGTTTTAACTTTATTTTCCGGTAGCCATTTTTGATCTTGGTTGATGTTGCCTTGGACTAAAGCGACCTTGAAGGCTTCACCGATAGGATGTGTCCAGGTCTGGGTTTTTAATAGCAAGCCTACTGCCAAGATAATGGCAATGGCTCCAACAAGTACCCCTGCACGGCGTTTATAAAGCATTAAAAAGGCCAGCATAGCCGCAATTGACGTGACTAAAAAGCCAGTACCATACACGCCAAGCACAGGAATATAGCCTGCTAATGGGCTCTCCAGTTGTGGATAAGCACACAGTAACCAAGGGAAACCGTTAAGAAATAAGTGGCCACGTAGATATTCGATTAATGTCCAAAGTACTGGTGTTATAAGCAGCCGAATACCGCTTTTAGGGCTGCTTACCGTTGATAAGTAGCCTGTTAACATGGGAAACACTGCCCATACCGCTACAAATATAACGGTAAGCAATCCAGAAATAATAACAGGGACGTGGCCATAGTCATGAATGCTAACGTAAACCCAGGATACTCCTAGACCGAACGACCCCAAGCCAAATAAATAGGCTCTTAACATGGCGCGTTTAGGGCTTACTTGTTGCCAGGATGCAAATAGAAGGCTCAGGGCAATAATCGCTAGGTAGGAATAATCAAAAGGCGCAAAGGCTAAGGTAAATAAAATACCGTAAACGAGCGCCATTAATTCTCCGTACTTAGAGCTTGGGAACGCGAGTAATGTCATGTTGTATGAAGATGGGGAGTTGTGATGAACTGCTTGCTATCGATTGTACATTGATTTTTGAATCTAAGTGGCTGCCTGTTTAACAAGGATTGTCTGTGAATTTAACACAAAGGTGATTATAAAATTCGGCTGCACTCAATAAGGCACACTGTTCGGCCTTGTCGAGCCATGAGCCACAAGTCCTTCGACAAGCTCAGGACGAATGGAGTATTTTATAGTACTCGACAAACTAAAAATGCTTAAATGCTAGCGGCATTCCCATGCTGAAGCGTGGCAACGATGCAGTGGGGTTATTTATGCGAGTTACTTTACAAGGACGAAACACCTAACAATCGGTTTTTTTCACAGCTCTGCTGGGCAATTGTAAAGCAATAGTTCCCCAACAACTGGCGATTCTCTACTATATCCTATACTGTGTCTATATTTTGTATAATCAAGCATTAACGATCGGGAGATAGCAGTGATAGTCAGCAAAAAAAGTCGATATTTGTGTATTTTGTTGTTTGCTCTGAGTGGATGCAATAGTGGTTCGAACACGGCAGCAGCACCGCAGGGCAACACTGCAACCGGCTCTTTAAGTAATGAAGCTATTACGCAACTGCATCAAGATTATGATAAAGCAGTAACCGCAGACGATAAACGCGATGCTTTGGTGAGTCTTATAGAAGTAGATGCCAATAATGCCGCGACGCTCCTGCGTGATGCTTATGCTGATCCAGACCCGGATGTGCGTAAAGAAGCGGTATTACAGATGCATGATTTTAATAATCAAGCGGCCGTGGTTGATTTGTTGTTGGCAGCATTAAATGACCCTGAATCTTCGGTAGTAATTGAGGCCGTTGAGGGATTGGCACAGCTTCGTAACGCTCGTGCCATAGCTGGCTTAAAAAAGGTTGCAACCACGCATCCAGATGAACAAATAAGAGTGGTGGCGCAAGATTATGTTGATCAGCTACAAGATGATGTGAAGTAGGGCATCATAACCAAGCTGCTTATTAGCAAGGCTAGGTTTTTTGACAGTTAAAATCACAAGGGCAAAACGGTGAATGAACCATAAAGTTGCTCATTCAAGCCGAGTTTTTTAAAGGCATAGATTGCCCCAAGATAGTAGCAACAAGGCTTCTTTTAGCACCTAGCTTATGGTGTTCGTAAAGATAGATACCTTGCCATATACCCAGATTAAGTTCGCCGTGGGTGATTGGGATACTAACACTTGAACCTAATAGGCAATTTTTAAGATAGATGCTCATCTTATCATTTTTATCATAATCGTATTGATCATAAGGTGATTTTTCTGGCTCACTTTCATCAAAGGGCATCACAAACTCTTGGTTTGCGGCCGGATTGGCATTTTCATTTATAATTAAAGACGCAGATGTTTGTTTAACGAACAAGTGTAGCAAGCCACATTCAATGGTATTCAGAATGGGTAAGGCATCAATGATTTCAGTGGTAATAAGATGAAAACCCCTGCTTTTAGCGGTTAATAGTATTTGATTTTGTGTCCACATGTTTATAAAGTAATGGGTTATTAATACGCCCTTCCAAATTCAGGCTACCATCTAAGATAATGCGCTTATTAAGAACAGGGCAATTTAAAATGCTAAATTGCGTGAGTAAGGGAGCCAGATTAAATTAATAATGCCAATATTAAAAGGAGAAATGCGCAGATAGTGGCTGTTCATGTTCAATACTTAACTGTAATTACAGCGTTTTCATATCAGGTGAATAACATTAATTATTAGTAGTGGAATACAAACCTAGGTTTGTATTCCCTCGAATATAACTAATCGATACTAAAAACGCGGTAAGTATTTATTGCTGACGAACCTAGTACTCAGTCAATCTTATTTTGTCAGTCAGATATTTTAAAAAACCGTTCGTGGTGAGCTTGTCGAACCATGAACTACAAGTCCTTCGACAGGCTC
>NZ_JAYTLQ010000038.1:0-2255 GCF_043729335.1 Crenothrix sp.
CCATGAAAAGCCAGCGACACAGCCAGATACCAGCCGAACCAGATACAGCTAAATATTGCACCTAACACAAATGCTGCCAGTAGCCGCCAGCAATTGACAGCTATTGGATCGCCTAGGTGTGCTGCCCATAATACGCAGACACCTACAATGCCCCAAGCCACAAAAAGCAGTGTGCCGATTTTTTTCTGATCAGACAGAGAGAAATCTTTAATCAAAAATTCCTTAGTAAATAATTGTCCTGCTAAATAAGTGACGATTAAAGTAATGCTCGTAATGACTAGAATTGTTGTCCAGTCGCTGTATAACATCAAGCAAACCGGCACACAGACTTGTAATAGTGCATGCCAGACACCGATGATGGCGAATTTGATTTTGCCTGATGGTGGTAGTAAATGTGCGCCTGCAAATGCGGCAAGTGCAACTAAACCGACTGTTGCAAATAGCCAAACGATAACCATCACTAAGTCGAAAGTCATTATTGAAGCCGAATAAGCACCGTAGCGAAGAAAGCCGAAAACGGCATAAATGATGCCTAGAACATTGAAAACCCATAAGGGTACGGAAGCCCAAGGTGGTTCACGGTTAAATCGGGCATAGTCGATTAAGATATTACTGTAACGACGACTTAAGCTGAATAACACCATTGCGGCGACAAAGAACAAATCGATTAATGCGCCCGCTAAAAAAGAGTTGGGGAGTTCATCACGAGACCATTGGTTTAAAAAAAGCAAAGGTAAAAACCCAGCTAAAATCGGCAAAATATAAAGACTAATTGTTCTGATCCAATCAGGATTGTAAGTGAGATGGTCAGTTTTTTTGGCGCTGACTATTTTTTTAAAGTGGCCTGGTGTTTTCCAAAACCAATAACCTAACAATGCGCTGAACAATATTATGTATATTAAATCAAGGAAGTAGGTATTAGAACAGCAGCTTTTTCCGATAGTGATTGCGGCATCATCCAAGGCGACTTTAATGGTTGATAAAAAGTGCTGGCTTGAGTCGGTTGGCCTAAGATTATCGGGTAGCAGTTTAAATAACGACCAAGTACTTTGGGGTACAGTGACGGCAAAATAATTCAAAAACGCAATGAATGCGCCTGCTAGCCAAATATAACCGCCTTGCCAAATACTGATGGGATTAAGAATGGATTGGGTGATTAATCGGTGAGAATCTTTTCGAGACGGATAGATTGCTTGTTTTTTTACCTCATCAACATCCGTGTGGCTAGGGTGTAAAAAAGCACCGCCACCGCCAGCAACCACCGATGCATAGTTTGTTGGTTTGCTATCGTTTAGTGAATTACCCCAATACCGTTCATAGTGGTGAATATCACCAGAAATGTCGAGTCGGCATTTATTCTTAGGCAACGCACCAGCTTTATCTTTTAAGAAACTGGCTTCTAAACCGAGACGCGCAAAAGTTTGTGCAATAGCACCATCAGGTTCAGCCCAGCGACCAAAAACGGTGCTGGGTTCTGGCGTGGTGACAATTAACTTACTGGGTACGCGTTCACCCAAGGTTTGCAGCACATTATTTTGATTTTTTTTGTCGAACAGATCGCCTTTTCTTACTAGTTCAGGATCAAAAATGGAAACAAAAAAAGCCTGTTGCCGCTTATCCATTTTGCCTTCTTGAGAATCAAGCCCCCAGAGCCACCAGTCAAAAGGCAATTGCAAGGCAACATAACTTGCCGTTTGCTTCCGCTCAAACCCTAACAAGCCAAGCTGCGGGTCTTTCGGGTCATTAAGTAAGGGATTGTGGGTGTCATCATTAATTGGCTTACAGAACTGACGGTTAAAGCCATGTAAGGCATCATAATAATCGTGATTGGCAGGAACACCGTATATAGGACGCTGATCGACAGACTTGCTAGTACGGATAATATCCAAGGCGGCACAATTGAAAGGGGTTTGGAAGCGTTCTTTCAGAGAAGCGGTATCGGCAATATGGTAAGCCGTATCACCGCCGACAAATAGGAATTCGCCGCGCGGCAAGTGCTGAACACACGTAGAATCTGCACTTAGTGCAACGCTGTCTGCGCCTAAGCTGCTGTTTTTGTCTATCCAAAGCTCGCTCATACATAGATATGCGATGTTGTAGACGGCACTCATGCCATCTCCGGTATCTGCTATGTAATCAAACCAATAAGGATCGGTTGAATTGTTGTTGCTTCGTGGCGGTGTAATGGTAGCAGTATTCATCCAATCCTTAGGATCTTGCTTCTTGCCCATGAAGGTATAGGCGGCAATCCATTT
>NZ_JAYTLQ010000039.1:0-1503 GCF_043729335.1 Crenothrix sp.
GGGTTTGGTTAAGCTCAGATAATTGGTGCGTATGGTAGCGAAGTCATCATAATAAGGCAGATTGGAGCAATGCACTTTTTTAATGAGTGCGACCGAAGCTGCGGCCCACTCAATCATCTGGTCACTATCTTCCAGCAAATAATCACGTTCGGCTTTAGTCAACGATTTATTCATGCCGCCCGCAATCGCTCCGGTACCGTGAATACGTTTGCCCGATACCATGCGTATCACTTCCTGACCGTATTTACGCATCTTTACGCCTTGTAGGCCAAGATCCGGAAATTCACCTAGCACGGCAATAATAGAACGCTTGCTGATATCGCTTTCAAAACCAAACAATAAATCAGGGCTGGATAAATGAAAGAAATGCAGGGAGTGGGATTGCAGAACTTGCCCAAAATGCAGGAGACGTCTTAATTTGTCCGCTGAAACGGGTAAGTTTTCAGGATCAATACCGACCAGTTGGTCTATAGCTTTAGCAGCGGCTAAATGATGGCTCACCGGACAAATGCCACATAGACGCTGCACTAAAACCGGCAATTCCCAATACGGTCGGCCTTGAATAAAGCGCTCAAAACCGCGGAATTCAACAATATGCAGTCTGGCTTGCTGAACTTTGTTATCTGCATCCAGCAATAAAGTGACTTTGCCGTGGCCTTCGACGCGAGAGACAGGATCAACGACCACGCGTTTCAGGTTTTCAGGGTTTTTAGCGGTTTCTAAATGTTCGTACATGGTTATGCCCGTTTGTTGCGGCGTAGAGACGCAAGATTTTGCGTCTCTACAATACGCGATGTGTTGAATTACTCAAACGCCGACAACCCTCTAAATTCTATACTTCCAATATGTGGGGTCTCTGTGTAGGTGCATAACGGCAACAACACTGACGTTATCTTCATCTTCGGCATACAAAATACCGTATGGAAACCGCCTCGCTAAAGCCCGCCGAATCTCGCCTTCAATGGTTGGCCATGCCTTTGGAAAAGCGACAACTCTGGCTAGGGTAGCAGCAATTTCTAGTGAAAAATCGTAACCCAGCCCATTTTCTATGGCTTCGTAATAACCAATAGCTTCATTGAATTCCAATTCAGCATCTGGATGAAACAGTACATTCATAGCTGAAATCGGGCCGCTATTTTTTTAAACACCTCTTCACTGGAAATAGCCGTTACTTCACCGGTTCTTAACTGTTGAAGGCGGTTCTTCGCCACTGCAACCCATTTTTTGTCAATAGCGGATTCAGGCGTGTTTAAGCTTCTCAGCAAAGAATCAACAATCAATGCCCTTTCTTCGACAGGCAAGGAAACAGCTTCAGCAATCAGTTCTTTCGTTTTCATGCTTTTCTCATTAATTTATTGTTTCCTTAAAAGTACACAGAATACATCCATTTTCAGGAAATTTGGGAAGTGATTATTAATCATAATGCACCAACTCATAAGGCAACGCAGGTTCACGCCCCTCAATAAAATCGGTCAGAAATTTCCAGAACACATCGGCAGACGG
>NZ_JAYTLQ010000040.1:0-51489 GCF_043729335.1 Crenothrix sp.
GTTGCAGCAGGTCGTGGTCGCTTAGTCTCATGGGTGATACTGTACAATTTTTTTAGGCGACTTGGTGATTTTTTAATTTAGAGGGGTCTGAATTTTTACTACCTTTATAGCCTTTATATTCAATCAGTATTGGGAAAAATTTTAAATTTTTATCTTTCAGTAGTAGTTTTGTATCAGGACGATTTGCTCCTACCCCACCATTTTTAGTAAAGTAATCAGCAAGTGCTTTGTCTATTTCAGTATTTAAAGATTCTTGTTCTAATTTGTAATCTAACTTATAAGATTTAAGCCAGCCATTAGCTAAATCAGCAATATTTGGCTCTATTGATTGTGCCATTTTCTGTCCTTTTGTTTCTTTGTGCGGTTGCTACATAATGCCGGGCAATATTTGGAATAGATATAATTCCTCGAAAACATCCACGCTTGCATTGGCCAAAACCTCATCTTCCATTTCCAAAATCAAGTCTTTGAGCGATTTCTTTTGGTTGACGAGCTTGTCCATTCTGATCAAGTCGTCAATTTTCCAGCGTTCACTCAAAATGTCAGAAAGTTTTTCGTATGCCGAAGGGATTGTTGGAATATCTTCAAAGTAGTTTGGATCTTTACGGTGATAATAAGAAATACTGTCACCGTTGCTCCACACCCCCATCGGTGCGCCAGTAGCCTTGAATTTGGGCGGGTTTAAATTGCGTGAGTTTGTAGGCAGAATCGCGTAACAATTCGGCTAATGTGATGGATTGGGACATTATTTCCTTCGGATGGAATGCGGTGTAAAAATGAGTGGCAATGTACTACAACGGCAAATACATAGCTATTCTAATGTGAGTTCAGTATTTCGTTTTACGAATCCGAGTAAAAGGGTGGGGATTCATGCTATCTTGCTGCTTTTAACGCAGCGATGGTTTAATCCAAGCAAAAATATTGCTATTGGTACATTGAAAATGTATTTATCACCAAGCAGGTTGGGATTGGAAATGAAATATTCAGTTGTTTTGCACAAAGACCCTCAGTCAGATTACAGCGTTACCGTTCCTGATTTACCGGGCTGTTTTTCCGCCGGAAGCACCATTGAAGAAGCATTATCAATGGCTAAGGAAGCTATAGAGTGCCATATTGAAGGTATGTTTTTGGATGGTGAATTCATCCCAAAATTGCTTCCCTTTGAAGAACATCAAGCCAACCCTAAATACTCGGATGGCATTTGGGGAATTGTCGAAATAGATATAAGCCAATTATCTTCAAAATCCAAACGAGTCAATATCACATTGCCCGAATATCTTTTAAACACCGTTGATAATTATGCAAAAAAACATGGCGAAACAAGGTCTGGTTTATTGGCTCATGCGGTTACGGAATACATAAGAAGTCACGAATAAAATACCGAACAAGAGCTTTTTGTTGAAATTTGTCTTCTCGCAAATCCCAACAAGCCAAGTTCGTGGTTCGATCAACTCACCACGAACGACTTGATTAACTTAATTACCAACTACCCGTATTAACCATAGAAAGCCACGGCTCTTGTGGCGGCAAAGCCTGACCTTTTTGCAAAAACTCAATAGAAATATTGTCCGGCGAGCGTATAAATGCCATATTGCCATCGCGTGGCGGGCGGTTAATCAATACCCCGGCATCCATCAATTTCTGGCAGGTTTCATAAATATCATCCACTTCAAAAGCCAAATGGCCAAAGTTACGGCCTCCGCTATAGTCTTCCGTATCCCAATTAAAGGTTAACTCTATTAGCGGGACATGTGTTTCAAGCGCCTGTTTTTTATCGGCTACCGTACACAAATAGACCAACGTAAAACGCCCCGCTTCACTGTCTATTCTGTCGCATTCAATCATGCCCAACTTAGTACAAAAAAAATCCAGTGATTGTTGTAAATCACGTACTCTTATCATAGTGTGTAAATAACGCATTGTTATTGCTCCTGTTTAGGTTGGTTTAATTGGGCATGTCGATAACAATCAACAGTATGATCATTCACCATACCGGTAGCCTGCATATGGGCATAGCAAATAGTGCTGCCCATAAACTTAAAGCCACGTTTTTTTAAATCTTTGCTGATTAAATCGGATAATGGGGCAGAGGCGGGCAATTCATGATGATTTTTCCAGGTATTTTGTATCGGATTGCCATCGACAAAACCCCAAATATAATCATTAAAACTATCGAACTCCTGTTGAATTTTCAAAAATGCCTTTGCATTGCTGATGACAGAACGAATTTTAAGTTGGTTTCTAACAATATTTGCATTAGTTAACAAGCGACGGATTTTTTCATCGTCGTATTGGGCTATTTTCAAGACATCAAAGTTATCAAAAGCTTGCCGATAACCTTCACGCTTATTTAAAATAGTCAGCCAGCTTAAGCCAGCCTGAGCGCCTTCCAAAGTAATAAACTCAAATAATAAGCGATCATCATGCACCGGAACACCCCATTCCCTATCATGGTAGTGTTCTTCAATGGAAGTTTTAAGTGCCCATGTGCATTTTTTGTTCATAAGTTGTCCTAAAAATTACTGCTATTGTACTGATT
The DNA here is from genome assembly GCF_043729335.1 of Crenothrix sp. Classification (NCBI taxonomy): domain Bacteria; kingdom Pseudomonadati; phylum Pseudomonadota; class Gammaproteobacteria; order Methylococcales; family Crenotrichaceae; genus Crenothrix; species Crenothrix sp. The sequence continues at coordinate 2,540 of NZ_JAYTLQ010000040.1, forward strand.
ATAAAATGACAGAAATAAATCAACTGACTAAAAATGACAAATACTGCTTTTCTATGCCAAAAACTTTAAAAATAGTTAGCCCCTAAAATTTAATTTAAAAATAATAGCTTATAAATCAATCGATTTATATTATTACTCAATAATGGTACGCTATGTGCTATATAAATCCTATAGGGCATAACTCGTTATTTAATGGAGGGGGCGCGAACCTCCTGCTGTGCAATATTTTAAAAGCACGTGTCTTGAAAAGACAGTGAAATAACCTATACTTAAGCCAACTATTTGGCATCTTACTTTGAGGCTTCACAATGAGCAATTCAAACCCGCAATCTGAACTACAAAAGCTAGAAAGTAATGCTGACAAGCTTTCAACACGAAGACGCGCTTTCATTAAAGGTTCTGCTGCGGTATTACCGGTGGTATTAACCTTACGGAATGGTTCTGCTTTTGCGGCAGACAGTATTTCTTGTTTAGCAAAACAAGCCAATATAACGCCACCCACCCTTGCAGCAGCACCTGATGGTTATGTCAGAGACCAAACCGTCTACCGGAATTTAAAAGGCAACGGTTTGAAGATTGATGTTTACCAGTATCCCCAAGGTACAGGAAATTGGTTTCCGGTTACGGAGAACAGTAACAATCAGGCCGCTTCTTACGTGATGGTATCTGGAACCAATAAAATGGTTAAATTTGGCACTACTACTCCCCCATATAATGCGGGTACAGTATTACCGTGTTATGTTTTAGCTCAGCTTAGTCCTAATGGCCTGCGTATTGATCCACCTCAAGCCGGTCCCAAAGGCAGTAACCAGAGTGCTATTGTTACCACCAATTCTTGCATGACTTCACTGGCACATTAATGTTGTCTTATTAGTCTTTAATAGATGAATGAAAGCACGAGGTGGCAAAGCGTTAATCATATAGAAACGTATAGCACCCAAGGCGACGACGATACGATTGTATATAATCCGTTATCTGGTGAAACGCATCAACTGAATTTAATGGCCATTGATGCGTTAAACTTTATGCAGCAACCAGCCAATTTACAATCCTTAACCGATCATATTTGTTTGCTTTATCAATCACCTAACACCGATGAAATAAACCAGCAAATGCGGCAACTTGTTGAACAATTTGATGATCTCGGTTTAATCACAGTTTGCTGGCCATGAATATAGGCCATTATTCGCTACAAGAATTACTGAAAAAAACCTCTTGCACTCAAGGTGTGTGCTTTGATGTCGGTTCATTTACGGTACGGCTGCGCAGTAGCCATAAAGACTTTATCAGCACGTTTCGGCAGTTGTATTTCGACTTTCCGGTTATTAGCGACGATCAGCTGATCGATTTTTTTATCGATATGCAAGCCCCAAAAAGTTTACGACGCTGGATACGACCACAAATTATCGCCCGCATTGATGGCCAGGAACCTTTCCAGCCCTTTGCACCCAGCCATGCTATGCCTTTATTTGAGTGGGCATTAAACTGGTGTATTGCACGTCAGGGACAGCACCAATTAATGCTCCATGCTGCTGTGTTGGAAAAGCACGGTAAAGCCCTTATTTTGCCGGCGTTGCCAGGTTCCGGTAAAAGTACTCTAGCAGGTGCTTTAGCGCAACGCGGCTGGCGTTTTCTGTCTGATGAGTTTTGCTTGATTCACCTACAACATGGGCAAGTCATCCCTATACCTAGGCCAACGCCTTTAAAAAACGAATCCATTGATGTCATCCGTAATTTTGCCGACAGTGTTTTTATTGGGCCGTTATTTGAAAAAACCCGCAAAGGCACTATTGGCCATTTAAGGGCGCCAACGGCAAGCATTGAACGCATGAAAGAAACTGCAACGCCCGCCTGGGTTATTTTTCCACAATATCAAAGTCAGTCTCCGGTAATCCTCGAGCCACTTAACAAGTCGGCGGCCTTTCTTAAATTGGCTACCAACTCGTTTAATTATAGCTTGCTCGGCGATAGTGGTTTTAAGGCTATTAAATCAATAATAGAAAGCTGCGCTTGTTACAATCTTAATTACAGCAACTTAAATGACGTTATTGCCCAACTCGATGCCCTGTCAAACCATGCCGAACCAGCGCTATAAAATAGGTCAAGACTTACTGTTGAGTTGCTTAATAAATCCGCATAGCGTCACTGGTTTTACTGTTCCTCAGTGGTCGCTGTTGCTTAGAATGGCTAAAACCTGCAAGCTGACTGCGCATATTGCGTGGTTGATAGAACAGCATAATCTGGGTCATTGCATACCTGCCAAAGTTGTCAATCATTTTCAGGCTGCACAGGCAATAGTTGTGTACCGTCGACGTATAGCATTTTGGGAGATGAACCGGTTGCAACGCGCTTTGGCAGATTGCAATATTGATATTATCGTCTTAAAAGGCTGCGCTTATTTACTCACCGACATTCCATTTGCTAATGCACGCCTGTTTTCGGATGTCGATATTCTGGTTGAAAAGTCTGCAATTGATCATATCGAACAAAGTCTGCTGGCACAAAACTGGCAAACTTTAACGCTTGATGATTATGATCAAAGTTACTACCGACTTTGGATGCACGAAATACCGCCATTACGCCATGTATCAAGAACAATGGAAGTGGACATACACCACGCCATTATTCCCCCCACTAGCGATTTACAGCCTAATCCAATGTTGTTGATTCTGGATGCTATTGGGCTGGATAACAGTCGATTTAAAATTTTATCACCTTGCGATATGGTATTGCACAGCGCGGTGCATCTGTTTTTTGATTCTGACCTTAGCAACAAGCTGCGTGATTTGGTGGATTTAGATCAGCTGTTAAAGTATTTTGATGCGAGGAATGTCGGTTTTTTTGAGAAGTTGCTAAAGCGTGCCGAGGTGTTGGGCTTGCAACGACCACTGTATTATACGTTGCGTTATAGTCATCAGTTACTTGCTACGCCTATTTCCAATGATATATTGCAGCGCAGCCAAATCTCCGCTCCTTGCACGCCAATAAAGATGCTTATGGATGCTTTAATACCGTTAGCTTTATTGCCAGAACATCCGGATGAATCTTCGCAAACAGTAAGATTCGCACGCTGGCTGCTTTACGTGCGTTCGCATTATTTACGTATGCCTCTTAAGCTGCTGATACCGCATCTGGCACGTAAAAGCCTGATGCGGTTTACTTCCGTACAAAGCGTTAACTAGCGTTACGCAAAAACGCATCAAACATCAACAAGCTCCATATTGCCGAGCTGTAATCGCGTAAGCCGCTTTGATGCTGGTTGAGCATGTGCAGAATAAAATCCTGATTAAATAAGCCGCACTGCTGGATTCTTTCCCCTAACAGCGCTTTCTTTACCTTGTCTTTTAAAGCACCTTTAAACCAGGCAGTTAACGGCACAGAAAAGCCCATTTTCGGGCGGTATAAAATCTCATTGGACAAGTACTTTTCTAAAGATTTTTTGAAAATATATTTGCCTTCCCCGCCGTTAAGCTTCATTTCAGGTTGCAGTCCCGCTATCCATTCCACTAGTTTATGATCCAGCAAGGGTACGCGCACTTCCAAAGCATGCGCCATGCTGGCGCGATCCACTTTGGTTAAAATATCGCCGGGTAAGTAAGTTTTAAGATCCAGATATTGCACCACTGATAAAGGATTGTCAGTTGGTGCTTTAGCCATGTGCTTTCTAAACACTTCGATAGCTTGATAACCTTGCAGGTCAGTCTTTAGTTGCTCACTGAACAGTTGGTTACGTATTTCATTGGACAGCACTGATACGCTATGAAAATAACCTTCTACCGAGTCTCTCGCTAGCGATTCAAAGGTTGATTTAGCGCGAAATATTTTTGGTGCCCAATCGGCTTTAGGATAGATTTGCCCTAATAAACCAAATACCGGTTTTCTTACCGAGTAGGGTAATTTTGAGCGCACCCGCTCTTCATACAAGTGCCAGCGGTGTCGTCGATAACCGGCTAAATTCTCATCGCCTCCATCGCCGGACAATACCACGGTCACCTGTTTTTTGGCCAACTCACAGACCCGATAGGTAGGTAAGGCCGAGCTGTCGGCGTAAGGCTCATCATAAAGTCCAGCCAATTGTTCAAGTAGGCTAAAATCGTCAGGATCAACTTGTTCAACACGGTGGGAAGTGTTGTAGCGTTTGGCAACTTGCGCGGCAAACTTGGCTTCATTAAAAGCAGGATCGCCAAAAGAGATTGAACAGGTATTAACCGGATCAGGCGATAACCCAGACATCATGGCCACAACAGCACTGGAATCTACTCCGCCCGATAAAAAAGCGCCTAACGGTACATCGGCAACCATGCGGATTTTTACCGCTTCACGCAACCGCTCTACTAGCTCATCAGCTATTGCCTGTTCTTTTTGAATGGGTCCGGGGGCGAAATTTATATCCCAATATTGACGCGGCTGATAAATGTCACTGCCATGGGTGATGGTTAAACAGTATCCGGGTTCTAATTTATAAACGTTTTTGTAAATGGTTTTGGGGTCGGGAATATAGCCAAAACCAAAATAGTCTTCAACCGCAGTCGGATCCATTGTTTTAGAACATTGCGGATGCTGCATTAATGCTTTTAATTCAGAGCCAAAAATAAATTGCCCGTTCGCCAATTCTGTATAAAAAAGCGGTTTAACACCAAGGCGATCTCTTGCTAAAAACAAGCATTGCTGATCTCGATCCCAAATAGCAAAGGCAAACATACCGCGAAATTTGTTTATGCAAGATTCGCCCCACGCTTGCCAGGCATATAAAATAACTTCGGTATCACAATGGGTATCAAAACTATAGCCTAATGATTCCAGCTCTTGCCGTAACTCAATAAAGTTATACACTTCACCGTTGTAAGTGATGATCACATTTTTATCGCGGCTGACCATGGGTTGTTGTCCGCTGGCCAGATCAATAATCGATAAGCGCCGATGGCCGAATCCCAATCCTGGTTCAATATACAACCCGCCTTCGTTTGGCCCTCTATGGAACTGGATTTCATTCATTCCAGAAAGCAAATCGCGGTTGATTTCACGTTTTTCTCTTATATCAAAAATACCGACAATACCGCACATAATGCATTGAGTCCTGTTATAAAGATTGAATCACAAATCGGTAAGTGTCGGCTTGAAGAGCAATCCGGGGCACTTATTTGCTTTACCTAGCTTTTTAAAGTTAGCAGCAAATAATATAGTACAAATTTTTACTTTCGGCAGATCAAGTGTGCTGTTAGAAAAGGATCAAATCAAGGGATAAGGCTTGCTATTGATAGCAGTAAGTTTCAACGCTGAACGCGATAAGAACTAAAAAAGAGGATAAGTATTGATTTCAAGCGCATATTATCAACGAATTGACATTGGCTTATGTAAGGCAGGGAACCTTGTAGAAGAAACCGAGTGTTACTTCTACAAGGTGTTGTGTCGCAGGTTAGGGTGTTAAACCTTGGCCGACAATAATAACTTTTAACGCGTTAGTACCGCCTTCTACGCCATTTAAATCGCCTTTGGTAATAATGAACTTATCACCGTCCTTGGCCAAGCCCCATTTACGTAATTCTTTCACTATATCCCGATTAACTTCGGCATGATCGTTATGTTCTTTTAAAGTGAAATGAAGCGGAAAAACACCACGGAATAAGGTCACTTTACCCAGGGTTTTTTCACGGCCGCTCATAGCAAAAATAGGAATACCGGAACTGATTCGGGACATCCACAACGGGGTTGAGCCTGATTCAGTTAAGGCAACAATACCCTTAATTTTAGTATGGTTTGCCATATACATCGCAGACATAGCAACGGCTTCGTCATCACGTTCAAACTGGATGTTAACGCGGTGATCAGACATACGGACGCTAGGCTGTTTTTCGGCTTCCAGGCAAATACGATCCATTGCTTCAATCGCTCTGACAGGATATTTACCAGATGCCGTTTCTGCCGATAGCATAATCGCATCGGTACCGTCATATACCGCATTGGCCACGTCAAACACTTCGGCGCGTGTGGGGATCGGATTGTCAATCATCGATTCCATCATTTGCGTTGCAGTAATGGCAACACGGTCAAGCTCGCGAGCGCGTTTAATGAGTTGCTTTTGAACGGCAGGTAAATTAGCATCGCCAATTTCAACACCCAAGTCGCCACGCGCCACCATCACCGCATCAGATGCGAGTATGATTTCGTCCATAGCGCTGGGTACAATGGCTTCTGCGCGTTCTACTTTGGCCACGATACCGGCATAACAGCCCGCAGCGTGCAATAAACGACGCGCTTCGTGAAGATCTTCAGCGCAGCGTGGAAAAGATACCGCCACGTAATCACATTCCATCTTGGCGATAGTGAGGATATCTTCTTTATCTTTATCGGTTAAAGCTGCCGCAGAAAGACCGCCCCCTAACAAATTAATACCTTTGTTATTGGACAAATCACCAGCGACAACCACTGTACAATTAACGCGCATGTTAACGACATTGACGACATCCAGGACAATACGGCCATCGTCGAGTAATAACCGGCTACCCGGTACAACTTCCAGGGCTAAGGGTTCGTAGGTAATACCGACTTGGGTATTATCGCCGGCTAACGGGTCAAAGTTAATATCCAAAGCAAAATCCTGACCTTCAATAAGGTTTACTTTGGTGTCTTTAAAACGTGCAATACGAATTTTAGGGCCTTGCAAATCAGCAAGAATGCCTACGCGCCGTCCCACTTTTTGGCTAATCTCACGAACGGCTTGCGCTCTATCGATATGATCTTGTGCGGAGCCATGCGAAAAGTTCATACGAACCACATCGACACCCGCTCTAATCATCTGCTCAAGAACGCCTGGCTTGTCTGACGCAGGTCCCAATGTTGCTAAAATTTTGGTTCTTCTTAACATTAGGCTATTGAATCCTTATTTGGCGTTAAATAACGCAACAGTGGTGTCTAGCATACGGTTTGAAAAACCCCATTCGTTATCGTACCAAGACAGGACTTTAACAAAATTACCGCCGGTAACTTTGGTTAACGCAGACTCGTAGATTGAAGAATGTGGGTTGTGGTTAAAATCTGATGATACTAATGGCTCATCATTGACAGCCAAAATACCTTTTAAAGAATCTGCCGCAGCAGCTCTTAACACGCTGTCGACTTCTTCTTTGGTGGTGTTGCGTGAGGCTTGGAAGCACAAGTCAACAACAGAGACGTTAATCGTCGGTACGCGCATCGCGAAACCATCCAGCTTGCCTTTCATTTCAGGCAATACCAAACCTACCGCAGCGGCTGCACCGGTTTTGGTTGGAATCATGGATTGAGTAGCAGAGCGGGCACGCAGTAAGTCACTGTGATACACGTCAGTCAATACTTGGTCATTGGTGTATGAGTGGATTGTTGTCATCAAACCGTGATCCACACCGATGGCATCCATCAATGGTTTAACTAAAGGCGCTAAACAGTTGGTGGTGCAAGAAGCGTTAGAGATAACGGTATCAGACGCTTTTAAGGTATTGTCGTTAACGCCGAATACAATCGTGGCATCAACATCGTCACCGCCCGGTGCGGAGATGATTACTTTTTTGGCACCAGCCGCAATGTGGGCAGAGGCTTTGGCTTTGCTGGTGAAGAAACCAGTGCATTCATGGACCACATCAATGCCTAATTCTGCCCAAGGTAATTTAGACGGATCTCTTTCGGCAAAAACACGGATTCTGTCGCCATTAATAACAATGTAATCACCGTCAACACTGACGTCAAACGGAAATTTGCCATGAACGGTATCATATTTTGTCAAGTGTGCATTGGTTTTGGAATCGCCTAAGTCATTAATAGCAACCACTTGAATTTCATTGGTGCGGCCTGACTCGTACAACGCACGCATGACATTTCGGCCGATGCGTCCATAACCGTTAATTGCAACTTTAATTGGCATTGAGTTTCTCCAGAAGGTGAAATGAAAACTTAAAAAAGAAGGGTGAAAATACCCATAAAGCTTTAGAGTATACCAAAATTTGTAGTCTTTAGTCTACGTGGTGGCAGGGCTTAATTATAATTTGTCAATACGACAGCAGTATTAAATCGATTTGTTTGAGACGCTGTATTTAGCGTGGATGCTGAGTATAAGCTTGGCCTATATAGCAGGCAGCATGCTTATTCATCAGTGCTTAGTTGTCGATAAGCGCCGCGATAATATAGCAACGGATCACCGCTACGACTGATGGCTTCCATGACTTCGCCGATGATAATCCAATGCGTACCTGCTGCAATTTTTTCAACCACTTTGCACTCTAGCGACATAATGCTTTCCGTGAGCACAGGTGTGCCGTGTGGGCCGATTTCCCAGGTGGTATTTGAAAAGCGTTGTTCTTGATTGCTACCGCCAGAAAAATTATTGGAATCGGCTTGTTGGTCGGCATTTAACACATTAACAGCGAACGCGCCGCTAACATCAATATTTTCGCCGGTATCGGCAGATTGATTAATACACACCAATATTTGTGGCGGTTGTGCAGAAACACTGGAAAATGCCGTTACTGTCATGCCGCGGACGCCGTGTTTTTCTGATAGTGTAGTGACTATGGCGACACCACTGGCCCACAGTTGTAAGGCTTTTTTAAAATCATCTGCATTTGCCGCCATTGATTACTCCATAAATAAATATTTGCGTTTTAGGCCTGCTTTGCTGATGTGAAACAACGCAAGCCTGTGGAACATTAACACTATTTTAGCACTATTAGCACGGCTGTTCTGCTCTTTGCAGTCTTAAAAATCATGGTTATAATAACTACCATGAACAGTAGAGAATTGATTAGACAATTACAAAGCGATGGCTGGACATTGCGTGGCATCAAAGGCAGTCATCATATCTTTGTGCATCCGGCCAAGCCAGGGCATATCAGTGTGCCGCATCCCAAAAGTGATTTGGGTAAAGGCTTGCTGAGTAAATTATTAAAACAAGCGGGGTTAAAGGTATGAAGTTTATTATTGCGATTGAACCAGGCGATGAAAATCATGCTTTTGGTGTGGTGGTATCGGATTTACCTGGCTGCTTTTCGGCGGGTGATACGCTGGATGAAGCGTTTGATAATGCCCGTGAGGCGATTGATTTATGGTGTGAAACCGTGATTCAGGATAATGGGATGATTCCGGCGGGTAAGAGTTTGGCACATCATCAGGCCGATCCTGAATTTGCGGGCTGGATATGGTCCGTTGTAGATGTACCGGTTGAGCGCTATATGGGACCTGCTGAAAAAATCAATATTACCCTGCCAAGAATGTTATTAAGTCATATTGACGATTATGCCAAAGCCCACGGCATTAGCCGCAGCGGTTTTTTGGCACAAGCTGCACAGCAAGCCATGCGGCAATGATGACCATCAACCAGCTCAATTGGGTGTCACCCTAAGTATTGTAATAATGCCATGCTACAATTATAGAGCATCAAGCTATCTAGCTACTGTATTGCCTAACCTGTAATGGAACAAACATGGTATTTCAAAAAGCAAGGGCTACTCACAAGCCTATTGCAGCGAGCAGTGCGTTTATTATTTTTGGTTTAATTATTTTAAGTTCATTGCTTTCCGGCTGTATGGTAGGGCCTAATTTTAAAAGACCTATCGGCCCCAGTTTAAAAACTTATAAAACTAACGGGCACAAACCAAACAATTCTTTAACTGCAATCGCTCAGCAAAAACTGATATTGGGTAAAGATATTCCACGGCAATGGTGGACGGTGTTCCGTTCGCCGCAACTGAATCAGCTCATTGAAAAGGCAATTAAAAATAATCCTAATCTGCAAGCTGGGCAAGCTGCACTCGCTCAAGCGCAGGAAAATGCATTTGCCCAGCGCGGCGCATTATATCCTTCTGTAGATGCTTCTTTTAAAGGCAATCGACAACAGGTGTCTGGTGCCCAGTTCGGTAACCCCAGTTTTAAGGGTTCGGTGTTTAATCTGTATAACGCGTCCGTTCAAGTCTCTTATACGCTGGATGTTTTTGGCGGTATCCGGCGGCAGATTGAAAGCTTGAAGGCACAAGCAGAATACCAGCGCTTTCAGCTAGAGGGTGTGTTTTTAACATTAGCCGCTAATGTGGTCACTACTGCCATCGAAGAAGCCAGTTTACGGGAGCAAATTGCGCTTACCGAAGAAATTATCCGCACCCGTGAAGATCAACTGAACATTACCCGGCAGCAATTTGAGTTGGGTACCAGTTCAAAAGCCCCCTTGGTTGCTCAACAAACCGATCTGGCACAGCTACGCACAACCTTGCCGACATTACAGCAACAGCTCGCAGTTGCACGGCATCGTTTATCGGTATTAGTCGGTGACTTGCCCACACAAGAAGAGGCCAGTCAATTTCAACTGGCTGATTTAACCTTACCTGATGACGTACCGCTCAGCTTGCCATCCAGATTAGTTGAGCAACGCCCGGACATTCGTGCGCAAGAGGCCGTATTACATGCCGCCAGTGCGCAAATTGGCGTAGTGCAAGCCAGTATTCTTCCCGATTTCACCCTGAATGCCAATATCGGCACTATTGCTACGCAAGTAGGAAACCTATTTATGCCCGGTAGCTTGATCTGGAGTGTTGGCGGTAATTTATTACAGCCGATTTTTAAGGGCGGGGAATTTGTCCATAAAAAACGTGCAGCGCTAGCCAGTTATCAAGAAGCGGCCGGATATTACAAAAACACCGTATTACAATCTTTTCAGAATGTGGTGGATGTGCTGAGTGCTTTAGAATTTGATGCCGCGCAATTACAAGCTCAGGACAACGCTGCACAGGTGGCTCTAGAAAATGTCGAGCTGACCCGTCAGCAATTTCAGTTGGGAGCAAGCAGCTATTTGCCGCTGCTCGATGCGCAAAGAAGCTATCAGCAAATACAGTTAGGACAGATTAAAGCGAAGGCCATGCGCTTAGCGGATACCGCTGCTTTGTTTCAAGCTTTGGGTGGTGGTTGGTGGAATCGGCCGGAAATTGCCGCACCCACTAAACCTATCAAAAAAACTAAAAGCGCCATGCCCTGGTTAGACCCTATTAAAGAAACCTTTCAGGAAATCCAAAAATGATTAAACGCATGCTCATTATGCTGCTTATTGTCGGGCTGTTGCTGGGGGGGATTTTTGGCTTTATCCGTTTTAAAAATCAGATGATTAAAAAATTCATCACCGCAGGAGGCGTGCCGGTACAAACCGTGTCTACTACCATAGCTTCGGCAATAGCATGGACGTCTGGACTGGAATCAGTGGGCACTGTGCGTGCTGTGCAAGGCGTAGAGGTCAGCTCGGAAATTGCCGGCATTGTAGAGCGCCTTTATTTTCAGCAGGGCGATAATGTTAAAGCCGGTACAGCGTTGCTGCAATTACGCGACAAAGAGGAACGGAGCAAATTAAAGTCATTAACCAGTGCCGCTGAAATAGCCCGTATCACCTATAGCCGCGATCAATCATTGCTGCGCGTTAATGCTATTAGCCAGCAGATTGTTGATAACGACAAGGCAAATCTTGATATTGCACTGGCTAATATTGCTGAGCAACAGGTGTTAATCGCTAAAAAACGCATAGCTGCACCCTTTGATGGCAAGCTCGGTATTCGTAATGTGGATGTAGGGCAATATCTGAATGTGGGTACACCTATTGTTAGTTTGCAGACGTTGCAACAAGTGTATGTCGATTTTTTTATGCCCCAGCAGGCATTGGCTAGCTTAAAAACCGGGCAACAGGTTGTGGTAAAAACCGATGTTTATCCAGAACTGACGTTTCCTGGCGAAATTTTAGTCATCAACCCTACTGTGGATGAAAAAACCCGAAATGTTAAAGTGAGAGGGCTATTCGCAAATTCTGCCCATAAGTTACTGCCGGGTTTATATGTTACCGTCACTATTGCCACTGGCCGCGAGCAGCATTTTATTACTTTACCACGCACAGCAATTAGCTTTAACCCTTATGGGGCGCTAGTGTATAGAATAGAAAATAAGGGCAAGGACGATAAAGGCAATCCTAAGCTGCTAGCCAAACAGGTTTTTGTAACGACGGGCGAAAGCCGCGGCGATCAAATTGCGGTTATTAAGGGGTTGCAGGAAGGCGATACTATTATTACTTCCGGGCAGATTAAGCTACGAAATGGTTCGGCGGTGCGTGTGGATAATAGCGTACAGCCGAAAAACGATGCTGCGCCTACTCCAATCGACCGCTAAGCTCTATGAATATTACTGATATTTTTATTCATCGTCCGGTATTGGCCACTGTTGTCAGTATGATATTGCTGGTATTAGGCCTGCGGGCTTTGGCTAGTTTGCCGGTATTGCAGTATCCGCGCACGGAAAATGCCGTAGTCACCGTTACTACAGCGTATTATGGCGCTGATCCGGATGTTATCGCCGGATTTATTACCACACCCTTAGAAAACATTATTGCAGAAGCTAATGGCATAGATTACATCACTTCCAACAGCCGAAGTGGCATTAGTACCATTACCGCTAATTTACGGTTGAATTTTGATCCTAATAAAGCCCTGACTGAAATCAATTCCAAAATCAGCTCAGTGTTAAACCAGTTGCCCCCTGAAACCCAGCGTCCTGTAGTGAGTATTTCTGTAGGTCAGACCATTGATGCCATGTACATTGGTTTTTCCAGTGCCAGTCTACCGGCGAATAACATCACCGATTATTTAATCCGCTCGGTACAGCCCAGATTGCAAGCCGTGGAAGGCATTCAAACTGCGGAACTTTTAGGCGGTAAGAATTTTTCCCTGCGGGTGTGGTTAGACCCCAATAAGCTGGCAGCTTATAGTTTAACGGCATCGGATGTTAAAGATGCGTTGCTTAAAAATGACTTTATCGCCGGATTGGGCGCCAGCAAAGGCCAAATGGTGCAGGTGAATTTAAGCGCCTCGACCAGTTTGCATTCGGTCACTGAGTTTGAAAACCTGATTCTTAAGCAAACTGATGGCGCCATCATGCGTCTTAAAGATGTCGCCCGTGTAACCTTGGGTGCCGATGATTACGATGCCAGCGTTAGTTTTGATGGCAACAAAGCGGTTTATATTGGTTTAAAAGTGGCGCCCAGTGCTAACTTATTAGAGGTCATTGGCCGGGTTCGCGATGTTTTTCCGGATGTACAAGCCCAGTTACCCGAAGGCATTCATGGTGAAATTGTTTACGATTCTACTAAATTTGTCGACAGCTCCATCCACGAAGTCATACACACCTTGTTAGAGGCTTTGGTGATTGTTGCGCTGGTGGTGTTTGCTTTTTTGGGAGCGCCGCGTTCCGTACTTATTCCGGTAATCGCGATTCCGTTGTCCTTAATTGGCACTTTTATTTTAATGCTGGCGCTAGGGTTTTCAATTAATTTGTTAACGCTACTGGCTTTGGTGCTGGCGATTGGTCTGGTGGTGGATGATGCCATTATTATCGTCGAAAATGTTAACCGCCATCTCGAAGAAGGTATGCAGCCTATACCTGCTGCACTGCTTGCCGCCCAGGAACTTACAGGGCCTATTATTGCCATGACCATTGTACTGGTGGCAGTTTATGTGCCGGTGGGTTTTCAGAGTGGCTTGACCGGCGCTTTGTTTTCAGAGTTTGCTTTTACCGTGGTTGGCGCGGTAACGGTTTCAACTATTGTGGCTTTAACCTTGTCACCGATGATGTGTTCCAAGTTGTTAAAGCCGCACAACGCTGACAATAAAGGTCTGGAACAGCGTCTTGTGCAATTGATTGACCGCAACTTTGAGCGCATAAGCCAGCGTTATGCTAAATCATTGCATGGATCACTTAATTATTTACCGGTTACCAGTGTATTTGCCGCCCTTATTTTGGGTAGTATTTATTTTCTGTACAGCAGCTCTAACAGTGAGCTGGCACCGCAAGAAGACCAGGGTGTTATTTTTGCTTTTTCTACGGCGGCGCCCGATGCTACGCTAGAGCAGCGCCTGCTATACGCTGAGCAGGTCTACAAAAAATTTGTGGGTCATACAGAACACGATCACGTTTTTCAATTGGATATGCCCGGGCAATCCATATCGGGATTGGTGTTAAAGCCGTGGGAGCAGCGTAGCCAAACCAGCAACCAGTTGCAACCTATTATTCAAGAAGAAATGAACCAGATTGCAGGCGTCAGTGTGGCCGCGTTTCAACCGCCACCACTGCCAGGCAGTAGCGGTTTGCCTGCGCAGTTTGTTATTGGCAGTACCGAATCTTTTGAGCAATTACATACGGTAGCACAGCAGTTTATGCAAGAGGTGCAGGCCAGCGGCATGTTTATCTTTTTAGATACTGATTTAAAATATGACCAACCGCAAGCCCGTGTTGATATAGACCGTGATAAAGCGGCGTTATTAGGGTTAACCATGCAGGATATCGGCTCTTCGCTGTCTTCAATGTTGGGCGGTGGTTATGTGAATTATTTTAGTATGGCGGGGCGTTCTTATAAAGTAATTCCCCAAGCGCAGCAACAGGCGAGGCTAAATCCACAACAGTTAAGCAACTACCGCATACGTGTTGCCGATGGCTCTACCGTACCTATATCGACGTTTGCTACACTCAGTACGCAAACTGTGCCGCAATCGTTAAACCATTTTCAGCAAATGAACGCCGCTACGGTTTCTGGTGTGCCTTTTCCGGGGGTCACCTTAGGTGATGGCATTGCGACGATGAAGGAAATTGCTGCGCGGGTATTGCCACCGGGTTATACCATTGATTTTGGTGGGCAGTCGCGGCAACTGGAACGTGAATCCAGCGGTTTTGTATTTACGTTTTTATTTGCGATTATCATTATTTTTTTAGTGCTGGCTGCCCAGTTTGAAAGCTTCCGTGATCCATTAATTATTCTGGTTTCGGTGCCGATGTCGATTGCGGGTGCTTTGGTGTTTATTGCTTTAGGCATAGGCGGGGCTACGTTAAATATTTATACCGAAGTGGGCTTGGTGACGCTGATGGGTTTAATCAGCAAGCACGGTATTTTAATTGTGGAGTTTGCCAATAATAAGCAAAAACAGGGTTTTTCCAAACGTGATGCGATTGAATCGGCAGCCCGTACGCGTCTTCGACCTATTTTGATGACCACAGCCGCCATGGTTTTGGGCGTATTACCGCTTATTTTTGCCACCGGTGCAGGCGCAATATCACGCTTTAATATGGGATTGGTAATTGCTACCGGTATCTCTATTGGCACTTTGTTTACGCTGTTTGTAGTGCCTGCGGTGTATTTGTTAATTGGTGAAAATCATACAAAGCAAGCTACTCAAAATAAGTAGATTAAATGGCGCACACCGTGGTTTTAAAAGCAGTTAGCGAATCTCGGCAATAAGCTGCGCCATAATGTTTTCGGCTTGTTTTAAATAGCCTCCACCAAACATATTCAAATGATTTAAAATATGGTAAAGGTTATAAAGATTTTTTCGGGTTTTATAGCCTTCATCCAAAGGCCAAACCTGTTGGTAACTGGCATAAAAATCATCACTGAAACCGCCGAATAACTCGGTCATGGCTATATCGGCTTCCCGGTCGCCATAGTAACAAGCCGGATCAAATATGACCGGTTGCCCTTGCTTATCAACAGCAGCATTGCCAGCCCATAAATCGCCATGTAGCAACGAAGCTTGGACAGCGTGTCCGGCAAATAACGCGGCCATATCGTTGCAAAGTTGCTCACCCAACGTTTGTAAACGTCCATCGTAGCCGTTTTTTACTGCCAGATTTAATTGAAATACAAGGCGATTATCGCGCCAAAAACTCTGCCAATTCTGTTGCGGCGTGTTAATTTGTAGAGTAATGCCAATGGTATTATTTCTAGACCAGCCATAATAGCCTTGGCATTTTTGATGTAGCAACGCCAGTTGCTGGCCTAGCAATTTATCTGAAACCTTGCTGGCTCTGCTAAACTCAATATATTCCAACACTAAAAAAGCTTGGTGGTCTGTTTTGCCATAAACAATAGGATGAGGCACAGCAATAGTGTCGGTGTATGCTATTTCTTGCAAACCCACAAACTCCGCTTCAAACATGGTGATTAAATCACTGCTGTTTAATTTTATAAAATAAGATTGATCGGCGCTTTTTAAATGATAGGCCGCATTAATGTCTCCGCCGCTGAGCGCTTGAGCAGAGATAATTTTAAACGCGTTTCCCGTTGCTTGTTCAATGTGTTTTGAAATTAAATGCCAATTCATAAGGTTACCATTACAAAATTTTAGGCAAAGGTATTAATATGGAGACTTGTTTGAATAAAATGGATAGATAATACACCGCTGGAACTCCTGTGATTTTGAAGTGTATTAAAACTTGGCCTGCAAGGGTGCTGTGTATTCTACCCATTTTATGTTTTGCCGATATTACAAGATGCTACCTAAGTTTGCCTAGTGTTCAGCCCTTAGTGAAATGCAGTCAGCATTAAGCTTTGTTTTCTCCGCCAAATAACTCCAACAAACGCGGCAAAAAATTAGCCAGTTCCGCAGACATAATAGAGAAGTCAGCATCAAACCTTGCAGCAGCATCATCAGCACTGCTTTCTGCCACCTGATCTTGAACCATATCCAGAAACTTCAAACGTTTAATGGATAAAATATCATCAATCACAAATGAAATTCGTTGATCCCAACTGATGGCCAGTTTAATCACTTCTTTGCCGGTATCTAAATGATTTTTAATTTCCGGCACAAACAGATTATGGCGCTTACAACGGATACTGCCGCCTTCTTCTTCCGGTGAACGCAATTCGCACTCATCTTCTATATTAATGTCGTCTGGGAATTGTTCTGTAGTCAGCCATTCCGTCATCACCGTGGTGGGTTTATTGATGGTATTAAGCGGTACAGCAGGCAACGAACCCAAACTTTTACGTAACAAACTCAGTAAATCTTCGGCCTTTTTGGCAGATGCGCTATCCACCACTAACCAGCCACCTTTAGGGTCAATGTAAGCGTAGGTATTGTTGGAAAAGGTGAAGGCTCTGGGCAGCAATTCAAAAATCAGCTCATCTTTAATCTCAGTGCGCTCTTTTTTGGATAATTTGCGGCCTTGTTGTTCTTCTTTTTCAAAAATCTTTTCTGCCGTCATTTCATTAACCACAGAAGAAGGTAACACGCGCTCTTCTTTTTTGGCACATAGCATCATGAAACCATTGGTACTGTGCAGGAGTTGTTGAGCCGATTTACCTAATGGCGCAGTCCAGCCCATGGCAGATAATTCGTGTGGCCCACAGGCACTAAACTGCATAGGCTCAAGTTGTTGTTCCAATTCTTCAGGGGTGAGGGTGAATGTTTCAGTAAGACGAAAAACGCTAAGATTTTTAAACCACATGGTGTGTAGATACTCTCTGAAATAAGGATGGACTATTATCGCAAATTTAACCCGTTAAGCCGGAAGTAAATTTGCTTGTGTTAACTATAGCAAAACTTATAAATAACAACGTGTTTTATGGTCTATGGTAAAGTACCTACCATTTGCTGGAGGTGTGTATGCAAGCATTGTCTACGTGGGAAAATTTGTTACTGGGCGCAATAGTCGTGTTGATGATTTTTTGGGCAGGACCTGGTATTAAACAATCAATCGCCCGTAGCAAACAGGCCAAATCTGATTGGCCCGCGTTTTTATTGCCTTTAGCGGTGGTAGTTTTATTTGTAATTTTTTTGATTGCGATGGTTTGAAGACATGATGGAACACGAGTACCTGTACGAAGAACAAGAAGATGAGGTTGAATACTATGCGGTTCGGCCTAATAAAACACTGATTAAAAAAGAGATTGGTGTGCTTTTTAAATTAGCCGAGGAAATGTCTGTGTTATCGGCGGCGCATTTGAAAAGTTTGGAGCTGCCAGAGAAGATTCACAACGCCGTGGTTGAAGTGTCGGTGATGAAACTGAATGGCGCACGTAAACGTTTATTAAAGTTTATTGCCGGGCAGTTGCATAAAATGGATGTCGATCCTATTTTAGAAAGATTGGCTCGCATTAAAACCCAAAGTGCGCACGTAGTCAGAGAGCATCATATTACCGAGCGCTGGCGTGATCGTTTGATTAACGATGGCAACGATGCCTTGGCTGAGTTGATGGAGGAGCATCCGCAAGCTGATCGGCAAAAACTACGGCATTTGGTGCGTAGTGCACAAAAAGAAGCAGAGCTTGCTGCGCCACCGAAGTCATCACGCTTGTTATACCAATATTTGAAAGTGTTGTTCAGCAGCTTAGAAGATGAGGAAAACGATGACGCTGAGTATGACGAATTTGACGATGGGGATGAAGAAGGGGACGATTAATTAATGGGAAAGCTTTGTCCACGAAAAACACGAAAGGTACGAAAAAAGCCATAGACAGACTTGTTCGTTTGCAATCCGTTAATCCAATCAAAATATTACACTTAATCCCTGCAAAGTAGAACCTGCATTTTTTTTGTGTCTTCCGTGGACAGAAAATCTCTTATAAATTGTTAAACATTAAACAAGTCGATTTGCTGGGGTGGTTGCAACTGAGATGCAGGGTTTAACGATGATAGCGTGATGCCCAGCAAACGCACGCCGCGCTTGCCTACGTCGGTATTTTTCAGCAAGTCTTCTAAAATGCCGTATGAGCTTAGCGCGGGTGTAATTGCCTGTGTTAGGGTACGGCTGCGGGTAATTTGTATAAAGTCATGATATTTGATTTTCACTGTCAATGTATACGCAGACAGATGCTTGTCAGCGACCTTGCTGGCCGCATTTTTTAACAGCACTTGCAAATGATCAAGAATTTCCTGTCTGGTAGTAATATCCTGCTGCAACGTGGTTTCTACCCCTATCGACTTACTGGCTCTGTGATTGTTAACAGGGCGATGATCGATACCCCTACAAATCGCGTAGTAGTGCAAACCCGCTTTGCCGAAATGCTGCTGTAAAGTTTCAAGTGGTATTTTTTTCAGGTCACTGCCGGTATGCACATCCAAATCGTGCATTTTTTCCGCAGTGGCTTTACCAATGCCATGAAATTTACCAATAGCAAGCCGTTCGGCAAATGCCTCGCCTTGTGCGGGTGTAATCAAATATAAACCGTCGGGCTTATTAATGTCTGAGGCCATTTTGGCCAGAAATTTATTGTAAGAAATACCAGCAGACGCGGTGAGTCGCGTTTTTTGCTGGATGGCGGCTTTAATGGCATTGGCGATTAACGTTGCCGAACCTTGATGCAAAGCTACATCGCTGACATCCAGATAGGCTTCATCCAGCGATACGGGTTCAACAATGTCAGTGTAGTCAGCAAAAATGCTGCGGATGATGTTGGAGGCTTCTTTGTAGGCCTCAAAACGTGGCTTAACAAATATGGCCTGAGGGCATAATCGGTAAGCCTTGGATGAAGGCATGGCAGAATGAATGCCATATTTTCGGGCTTCGTAGCTACAAGCAGCAACCACGCCACGAGCAAAGGGTTGGCCACCGACGATAAGCGGTTTATTTTGATATTGGGGGAAATCACGTTGCTCTACAGCGGCAAAAAAAGCATCCATATCAATATGGATGATTTTGCGTGTAGAGCTCATAAACGTTTATTTGCCGGAAGCGTCCGGTATTTTTAACTCAGCAGTTAAGTTCCAGGCGGCAAACGGAAAAGGCAGTATATCGGTATTGAAAGATAAAAATAGCCAGATGTGGTAGGTATAAATAGACAGGCTACGCCCAAAATCTAAAATATTAGTGTTGATTTTGCCGGTTAATAACAAGGAAGCAATTTGCAATATAATCACAGCCCATAACAACATCCGGACCAACATGCCAATAGCGGCGAAAATCAGCATAAAGAAGATTCTTTTCCAGGTACTGAGTTTTTTTAAATTTTCGTTGATTTGCTCATCCATAATTTTTAACCTCTGTTCATAATATCGCGTAAATCCAGTGCCGCAGCGTTAGCGCGAGCAATGTAGGTTGCCATTGTTAATGAATAATTGGCAAACAAACCATAACCGCCACCATTGAGAATCATGGGGCTTAAAATCGGGTTCATGGCATTTTCTAAAGCTTTAATCATAATATCCACGGTACGCATGGCACGCTTATCAAGCAAAATATCTTTAAAATCATGCTTAATAGCCCGAAGAATATGCAGCAACGCCCAGCTTGCGCCGCGGGCTTCATAAAAAACGTCATCAATTTCTAACCAAGATATTTTGGCTAATGGCGTGCCTAGTTTTTCGGCTTCTTCTCTTTCTTCAATAGATATACCAGGGCCTAGGTTTTCGCTAGAGCTATTGGCGCTAAGACGCGTAGAAAGTCCGCCTAAACGTTTAATAACCACTTCGGTATATTGCCATAGGTTGTCGGCTCTTGAATAAAATTGCGCCTGTTTTACGTTGCCACCATATTTTTGCAAACGTATCATGTACTTATGCAAGGCATCAATGCCTTTTTGGTACTCAGCCTCTGTGGAAGGCAGCGCCCAGGAATCATTTTCATAATAAAAATAAGGCTCGGCAATGGCTAAGTCAGAATCTTCGGCAGATTGCGATTGATCTCGGGCAAAGTGATTCCTGAGCGCCGAGGTTGCATCGCGTAACATAACCAACGCACCGTACTCGAAGTTTTTGACGTTATCCAGTAATAATCCTGGGGGGGCTACGTCGTTGGTAATGTAACCACCGCTTTTGTGTAGCAGAACCTCAGAAATATGTGCCAAGGTGTTCGTGTAGGTATAACCAAGAGGCGCTTCGGTTGTATTGGTTTCCTTCATCCGCTTAGTGGCTTCATCGTTGATGTTGAACTGCTCTGGCTCTGCCCCCCACCATGCGCCCAATATAATAAGAACGATTGTTGTGACCAAGCCAAGCACACCAAACCCCCAAAGTATGCCTTTAGATTTTTCGTCGTGCTGCGTATCGCTGTCCGCCATTTTGGTATCCTAACTAAAAGAGGTATGTTTGGTGATAAAAAGATTGCTTTCTGTATTGAAATTTTTTTCACATGGTAGCAGGTTTTTCAGTTTTTTGCTTATTGACAGTAGGGCTGTCAATTTTTTTTTTGGCACGCGGATGGGCGTTATCATAGACTTGGGCCAGATGCTGAAAATCCAGATGGGTATAGATTTGCGTGGTGTTAATATCGCTATGGCCAAGTAATTCTTGTACGGCACGCAAGTCTTGGCTAGATTCTAACAGATGGCTGGCAAAGGAATGCCTGAGCATGTGGGGATGAATGTGTTCCGCGATGCCTTTTTTTTGACACCATTGCTTGAGCCGAGCTTGAATGCTGCGTTGCCCCAATCGCGTACCTTTGTGCGACACAAATAAGGCTGTTTCACAGGTTTGGGCGATTTTGGCGCGTAATGCTAACCACGTCATGAGGGTGCTAATGGCCTTGCTGCCTATGGGGAGTAAGCGTGCTTTTCCGCCTTTGCCAACGCGTACAATCAGCGAATGATCAAGTAGATCAATGTCATTAACATCGAGTGCAGCCAGTTCGCTAAGACGAAGGCCCGATGAATAAAACAACTCAAACATGGCGATATCACGTGTTTCCAAATGCGAGCTGGTTTCAGCTTCCAACAGACCGGTTATTTGGTCGACATCTAAAGTTTTAGGCAGTTTCCGTACTGGTTTAGGCGATTTAACATACTGAGCCGGATTACTGTTTGTATCATTATTTTTAAGTAAATAATTGTAAAAACTACGAATGGCTGATAATTCACGCTGCAAGCTTTTGCCGCTAATGCCTAGACGATAACGGCTGGCAATATGATAGCGGATATCGGCTTGTTTAACTTCTGAGCAATTTTTAATGGCTTTGTCACTACAGTAGCGCATCAGTTGCTTGAGGTCGCGTTGATAGCTTTTTAGGGTATGGGGTGATGCGCTTTGTTCAACACTGAGCTGTCTTAGAAAATCATTTAACAGCTGCTCAAAATCCGCTGACATTTAAGGCTTCGGAATAAACGAAATGAGTCGGGTGGCGATAATTTCGCTCATTTGTGTTAATAACATATTGCCCATACCGTATTGAAACCGGCCTTCTTTACGGCTACCAATGGCCAGTATGCCTTCCAGCTCAGTAAATAACAGCGGAATAATGACGCATGAGCGAACTTCTAATGCTGAATCGCCAAACAGTGTTTTGGCCTGGGTTAGCGTAGGGCGTCCGCAACTGGGTTGATTGCTGGCCAGTTCACTGGCAAATGGTTTTAAGCTGTCAGTGTCGGAGCCGATAAATAAATCGGCCAGCGTAGAATTGCCAGTCGGTTTAATAATGCGCAAGGCAACAAAATCGGTTAAAAAATATTCCGATAACACGATATTAAGATGATTTATAACTTCTTCCAGGCTAGTCGCATCAAGCAAAGCCAAGGTGAGCTTGTGCATGCGGGTGCAAGCAATATCATTTTCACGGGCGATTTCTATTAAATTCACCAGCTGCTTTTCTTGTTCATCGTGCTTGGTTCTAAATATTTCCAGTTGTTTAGAAACCAATGAAACCGCATTGCCACTGGGATGCGGGATATGCATGTGTTCCAGTAAAGCCAGGTGTTTATTGAAAAAATCGGGGTGTTGTTGCAGATAAGCTTCAACCTCTTGTGCTGTTATCAGAGATTGTTGATTATTCATAAAGCGATGCTCCCATCATAAACGGAGGTGGCAGGGCCGGTCATGAACACCGGTTCACCTCGCCCCGCCCAGTTTATTTTTAGGTTGCCGCCCGGTAATTCAACCAGAACGTCATGTGAAAGTGTGTGTTGTTCAATGCCTATGATTACCGCAGCACAAGCACCGCTACCACAGGCAAGGGTTTCTCCTGCGCCGCGCTCGTACACCCTGAGTTTAATATGGTGTTGATCTATGATTTGCATAAAACCAATATTGGCACGTTCAGGAAAAATGACATGACTCTCTAACTCCACCCCAATACTGTCGACCTGTGCGGTTTTGATATCATGCACTTGCAGTACGGCGTGGGGGTTACCCAGAGAAACCGCACCAAAAGCCCGTTGGCTGACATGATTGGAAAGGTTATCCGCTTGGTGGTGTTTTGGTGCGATATCAGCGCTGTAAAATTTGGATTCTTCTGTTGCCAATAAGGGGATTTCAGCAGGTTTGTGCTTGGGAATCCCCATATTAACGGTAATCATATTGTCATCATCAAAGCGTAATATCAACATGCCTGAGTTGGTACGCACACAAATTTCATCTTTGTCTGATAGGTGTTTATCACGTACGTAACGCGCAAAACAACGTGCACCATTACCACATTGTGCCACTTCGCTGCCATCGGCATTAAAAATCCGGTAGGTGAAATCGCTTTCATTATCCATGGCCGTTTCGACCAGCAGTAATTGGTCAAAACCGATACCAAAATGCCGATCGGACATAAAACGGATTTGCTCGGGAGTGAGAGAAATCACTTGATTGATGGCATCAATAACCACAAAGTCATTGCCAAGGCCGTGCATTTTGGTGAAGTTAATCATAGTCTATCGCTTAAGGTAATAAATGTTCGCCAGCCCACAGTTGCGTTACAGTTTCTCTTTCTCTAACCAAGTATAGTTGACTTCCATCAACCATCAACTCAGGTACACGAGGTCTGGAATTATAGTTAGAGCTCATGGAAAAACCATAAGCGCCGGAAGAGCGTATCGCCAATAAATCGCCTTGGGCAATTTTAAGCTGGCGTTCTTTACCCAGAAAATCACCTGTTTCGCAAACAGGCCCAACAATATCCCACGTTTGTTCAATGGCATGGCTGTTTTGATTAACCGGAATAATTTCTTGCCAAGCGCTGTAAAGGGCTGGGCGTATCAGGTCATTCATGGCCGCATCAACAATGGCAAAGTTTTTACTGTCGGTGGGTTTTAAATATTCCACTTGTGTGACCAAAATGCCGGCATTGCCGACAATGGCACGACCAGGCTCCAATAAAATCTCGTAATCACTGCCGTGTAATCGCGCTAACAATTGCTCAATATAATACGCAGGTTCCGTGGGTTGCTCATCTTTGTAACGAATGCCAAGACCGCCGCCAAGATCAAGATGGTGCAGAGTAATGCCTTCTGCTTTTAGAGTATTGGCCAGCGTCAGCACCCGATCCAGCGCATCCAGGAACGGTTGGATTTCGGTCAGTTGCGAGCCAATATGGCAATCAATACCCACGATGTTGATATGCGCCATGGTAGCGGCGCGACGGTATTCATCAAGCGCATGTTTAATGTCGATACCGAATTTGTTTTCTTTCAATCCGGTAGAAATATAAGGGTGAGTTTTGGCGTCCACATCAGGATTGACCCGAAACGACACATTGGCAATAACGCCCAATTGCTCTGCCAGCAGATTAATTCTATCCAGCTCGCCGCTTACTTCAATGTTAAAGCAACGGATACCGATTTTTAAGGCGGCGAGAATTTCATCTTCTCGCTTCCCTACGCCAGAAAAGACGATTTTTTTAGGATCGGCACCCGCCGCAATAACGCGCTCCAGTTCGCCACGTGAAACAATATCAAATCCTGATCCTAGCCGCGCCAAAATATTGAGGATGGCAATATTAGAATTGGCTTTAACGGCATAACAAATTAAATGCGGATGGTCGCCAAAAGCGTGGTCAAAAGCGTGCCAATGTTTTTCCAGTGTGCGGCGTGAATAAATGTAGCAAGGGCTACCGTAGGTGTAGACAATATCGTGTACTGAAACATCTTCGGCGAACAGTTCATTGTTCTTATAGTTAAAATAATCCATTGTTATTGTTAGTCTTTTTTAAGTTCTTTAGGTTCGGGTGCGGGTTTAACAAGTACCGGTTCGGGTTTGGTGGGCAAGTACAGCGGGCCGGGTTGTCCGCAACTCGTTAAAGTCAAAATCAGTGATACAAAGAGTAATTTTTGAGGCATCAGCAGTTCATTTTTACAATGACAAAATATGTGCAATGATAAGCTGATTTTTAATAAAAGGCATTATAAATACGGGGAACTATTGCGCGTTTTAAAAAATTTTCTTGAATAGTGAACATATTTTTTTTGCCAAAAACCAGTATAAAAACATTAAAAGGAGAAGATTTATGGCGATAAAGCAAATTTTGGCAACGGAATTAAAAAATAAATTGCAGCACAATGACCATGTGGTTTTGCTCGATGTCAGAGAAGCTGACGAATTTCATTATGCCCATATTGAAAATAGCGTGTTAATTCCATTAAATCAACTGCCACAAAGTTTGGCGCAATTAGATGCCAATGATGACATTGTTGTTATTTGTCATCATGGGTTGCGTAGTCAGCAAGCGGCACAGTATTTGGTACATTCAGGCTTTATCAATGTGACAAATTTAGTGGGTGGTATTGATGCCTGGTCGTGTTTATGCGACAGTTCGGTACGTCGTTATTGAATAGTGACGTTATTTTACACGGTTAACGCGGACTCTTTCGAGATTGCGATTTGGCAAAATGCACGTTTTTTTGCTCTAAATCGGCAAATTTTTGTTCCATACGTGCTACAGCTGTGGAATCGAGGAAACGGGGTTCAGGTTTTTCATCCGCTGTTATTAACGGCGGGCTGAACTTATCAGAATAGAGTCGGATGATAAGATTTTTAAACCATTTCGGCCGTCTGCGCACAATATACAGTGCCGTTGGAATGACAATCGGGACTAAAAGATCGGCAATGAATATAACTACTAAGCCTACCGTACAGTTTTTACGCACCACTAGAGGATCGTGAGCCGTTAAGACGGCTGAGTTATAGGTTTCAGAAGTATCTGCAATTGTTTCGTTATAAAGGTCATGGGTAACGCGTGGCAACCAGTCCGGCCTTTTTCTGATGGCATATAAGCTGTAAAGAGAGGTAAAGGGTACTGGAAGAATTTCAATAATTAATAAACCAATGATGACCAGTGTGCATTTTGTTTGCAGTTTCATTTTTTTCCAGGAGTATGGTTTACAGCGCCGAAAGCGTAACAAATAATCCCGTATGAAGCAAAGGTCGACTGCTTAAAAAAGGGGCGTGTGCGGGTATTTAAATAAACTTACGAAGAATAGGCGCTAATATTGTCTTGGCCACGTAACTGGATGCTACCAACGTAAAGTGGCCGTAATCGTAAGTGATTAAACCTTCTTTACGATCGCCGTTAAGGTAGGTTATGCAGCCTTTGCTATTGCATAGCTGATTGACTAGCGACACATAAGTGACATCGGGGGATTGCTTGTACTTGGCTTGCATTACCTCATCGGTATGAATAATGGTTTTATCCAGATGCGTAGCCATTCTGTCCTGGTAATCTGTCCAGTGTTTTCTGAGCATAATTTTGTATAAAAAAGGTTGCCATTGCGGCACAGGGCCTACCAGGACAACATGTTGTACACCGGCTGCTTTTAAGCGTGCAATGGTGTCATCGTAATTGGTGTGTTCATGGCCTCTTTGTTGAGCCAAAATAACGATATTAGGTTTAAGGGCTTGAATTTTTTGCCATACAAATTGGTTGGCTTTATTGCAGGTTTGCAAAGGATCTGGCGTTAGGTTTGTTAAAGACGGTGGGCAGCCGGAAGAGCCTGCCTGCAACAATGACACATCGGCGGGCAGGTTTTGCATTAAGCCATAATTTAAATGCTGTACATGAGAATCACCCCACAGAAAAACTACTTTTTTTGAATGGGGCGTGTAGCAAAGACGGTCAATTTCTCCTCTAGGTACAGATTTTTCGATGTCATAAAAATTGCATTCATGGTGTTCTAAGGCGATTAAATGGTGGCTATGGGTATAATTTAAGTCGCCAAAAAATGCGCTGTAATCTACTTTATCCTGCATACGAAACGTAAAACCATTGGCTATTTGTGTGCCGTAACCCACAATCAGCAACGCTGACAATAAAAAACAAAGCCCTGCGGTTTTATTATGTGG
Organism: Crenothrix sp.; assembly: GCF_043729335.1. Lineage (NCBI taxonomy): Bacteria > Pseudomonadati > Pseudomonadota > Gammaproteobacteria > Methylococcales > Crenotrichaceae > Crenothrix > Crenothrix sp. The sequence goes on from NZ_JAYTLQ010000040.1 coordinate 29,326, forward strand.
TTTTGCGCCAAAGCGTATGGGCTGCTCGATAATACGGTAGGTTAGCCACGCTAATAAAATACTGGCAGCGACCAACATTACGCGCATTTCCAGTGTGGGTGTACCTAATGCCATAATGCGGGCGAAGCTTAGTAGCGGCCAGTGCCACAGGTACAAGGGAAAGCTGATTAAACCGATGAAAACCAAAACAGGATGAGCCAGCAGTTTTTGATTAATCCACGTTGTTTTTCCTGCAAAGATTAGTAATGCTGCGCCCAGCACGGGCAAAATCGCCCACCAGCCTGGAAAGGCTTTGCTTTTATCCAGATAGACAACGGCAGTAGCAATCAATAAACAACCTGTCAGTGCGGCTATATTATTGTATCGTGAAGTGTTTTTGTGCTCCTGAAAAGTGTTGCTATCATTTGTTTTCAAGCTCAGATAAGCCAGCAGTGAACCTGCCATTAATTCCCAAAAGCGCGTGAGAGGTGAATAGAAATCCCTGACAGGATCGGCACTTGCACTACGGATATTGAATATAAAGGAGGCCAGTATGAGTAGTAGCAACAACCAAAGTACGTTGAAGCGTTTTTTAATGGCCAACACCAGCAATACTGGCCACAGGAAATAAAATTGTTCCTCAATGCCCAGAGACCATAAATGCAGTAACGGTTTTAGTTCAGCCTGGTTATCAAAATAACCGGATTCGCTCCACAGGACAAGATTGGCAACAAAGCCCGAACCGCCAGCGATATGTTTGCCCAGTTCCTTGAATTCATCGGGCAATAGCACAAACCAGCCAAAAATAAAACACGCGGTTAAGACTACAATCAGCGCCGGAAATATACGCTTGATGCGTTTGGCGTAAAAACCGCTAAAGCTGAATTGTTGGCGTTTAATATCAGTAAGAATAATACCCGATATAAGAAAACCTGAAATAACAAAGAAAATATCGACACCGATAAAGCCGCCTTTCAGCCATTCTGGGAAGGCATGAAAACCCACGACCAATAACACGGCAATGGCGCGTAGGCCGTCTATGTCGGGGCGATAGTTTGGATGGATGGTTAGGGGATTGGCGGTTTTTTTTGTTGTCATGGATTGATATTAACTTAAATCAGGCGATGCACAAAATTTCGATTGTAAAGCGACTTAAGCAAATTTGCGATGTGTTTCCAAGTAATGTGGACAAAAAGCATACGCAGATGAACAGCCTGTCCTACAAAGGTAGAACAGGCCACCATTGCTGCCTTTCTTAACCGCGAAACTGCCAAAATAGACGAACTCACCGCCGAAGCCAAAACGGCCCATCACCTTCTTAAAGAACGCCGCACCGCCCTGATTTCCGTCGCCGTCACGGGCAAAATTGATGTGCGCGGTCTTGTTGTTTCGGACAATAGGTTATAACATAGTTATTACTTTTATTGTTTTTTGAGACAGGAATAATGCGTACTCATTTAAGAAAAATCGGTAATTCACGTGGGGTAATTATTCCGTCTGCATTATTGGAAGCCTGCGAGTTAGGCGAAGAGGTGGAATTGCGGGTCGAGGGCAAAACCTTGGTGATCGAGGCGTTGCAAGTGCCGCGTAGTGGCTGGTTTGACGGCTATCAGGCAGAAACCGATAGTGATGTGTTGGCATCGCTGCCTGTTGACGAGGATAGCGGAGAGTGGGAATGGTAAGGCGCGGCGACGTGTATTGGGTCAACCTTGATCCAACAGTCGGCACGGAAATCAAAAAAACGCGTCCAGCTTTGGTGGTATCGCCTGACGACCTTAACACGGTGTTGCCACGTGTGATTATTGTGCCCTTAACCAGTAAAGGGCAATCGTTAGGCTGCCGACCAGAAATCATTTTTGATGGTCGCCCAGCACGCATTTTGTTGGATCAAATCCGCTGCGTTGATAAACGGCGGTTGCTCGGCAAAATGGGCGAAATTGAAAGCGCTGTGTGGCATTCCTTGTTGATGGAAATGCTAGCTTAATCTGAAATCAAGCCTCCAGCATTGCTACTATGACGATCAACACGTTCACCTAATCCGTTTGGGTAGCCCATGCCCAATTGTTTAAAAATAGGTTGAGTTGATCAAAGGCAAAATCATGTTGATGTCGCCTGCGCCGAATGTGAATCATCAGCATATTTCAGTAGACTTAAGTAGCGTTATACACCAATTTTTTAGGCATAAAAAATGTGAAGTTTTTGTCGCATCGTTTGATGTGCGTTTGTATGATCGCAAAAAATCCCTGCTAGCCAATACAGATATACACACGGTGGTACAGCCAGATTTATGTGTAATTTGTAATTCTGATGTACTGGATCAGCAAGGCTGTAACGGTGCGCCGGATTGGATTATTGAAATTTTGTCCAAAGGTAATTCCAAACGGGAAATGCAGATTAAATATCAACTTTACCAGGAAAGTGGCGTACAGGAATATTGGCTAGTGTATCCAGAATTGCAGGCTGTGCATCAGTTTGTGCTGGATGACAAGGATTGTTATCAACTTAAGTGCATGGCGGCGGAGGATGATATTGTCACGCCATATTTATTTCCTGAGCTGGCTATTGATTTGGCCGAAGTTTTTGAAAGCTGGGTGGAGGAATAAATTATTACCGCTATTGCATTAATGGGTGTTGTGGCACTTACTATGACGTGTTGGTTAACGCCCGCTAATTTGAAAGTTCGCTACTTTTTTGAGGTGAATTATGTCCAGCATCATTAAACAAACACGTTACAGCGCAGAAGAATACTTAACCTTGGAACGCAATGCGCCGTATAAAAGCGATTTCCACAACGGTGAGATTTTTGCAATGACCGGTGCAAGTCGCAAGCATAATCTGGTTTCAGGAAATATTTACCGAGAGCTCAGTTTGCAACTCAAAAAACGCCGTTGTGAAGCCTACATGAGTGATATGCGTGTTAAGGCTGCTAAAGCGCGTAGCTACCATTATCCCGATATTGCTGTGGTGTGTGGGAGACCGGAATTTGAAGATGCTCATGCTGATACTTTATTGAATCCAACAGTGTTGATTGAAGTGCTGTCGCCTTCCACGGAAGCGTATGATCGGGGTGGCAAATTTGCCCATTACCGTAAGATTGCCAGTCTGTGCGAATACCTGCTGGTAACGCAAGACCAGCCCAGCATTGAGCGTTATATGCGGCAAGGTGATGTTTGGATATTGTCGGAATCGGTGGATATTGAAGCTTCCATGTCCATAGAGAGCATAGGCTGTACGCTTAATCTACGTGAGGTTTATGACAAAGTTCTGGATGATGTGGATCAACCTGAAATTGAATGAGCTAATCAGATTTCGACATAGGATTTTAAATAACCCTATCCCCAGGCTCTTCACCTGCAAAAAAAGCCTTAATATTCTGTAAAACCCGTTCGCCCATGGCAACGCGTGTCTCTTCGGTAGCACTGCCTAAATGCGGTAATAATGCCACATTGTCCAGTTCCAAAAAGCTAGGATCAATATTCGGTTCATTCTCGAATACATCCAGGCCAGCACCCGCAATCCAGTGTTCTTTAAGGGCTTTGATGAGTGCCTTGCTATCAACAACATCCCCGCGTGCAGTATTAATAAGATGAGCCGATGGGCGCATCTGTTTGAGAGATTGTTCATTAATCAAATGATGGGTTGCCGGAGTGCCTGGGCAATGCAAGGACACGAAATCCGATGCTTTCAATAATTCTTCAAGCGTGTCGCAGCGCATCGCTTTTAAATTATCGACAATTTTTTGTGCCGGTGCAGAAGGCGCAAAAAACAGAATATTCATATCGAAACCAAAATGGGCTTTTTTAGCCATGGCTTGGGCAATGCGGCCAAACCCAATCAAGCCTAAGGTTTTGCCAGTCACTTTCTGGCCGACCAATTGTGTTGGACACCAGCCAGCCCATTGCTGGTTTTTTATCATACGACTGCCTTCTGCGGCACGGCGCGCGGACATTAATAGCAGCAACATGGCAATATCTGCGGTGCAATCGGTAAGTACATGCGGCGTGTTGGTAACGATTAAGCCTTGCGTCTTGGCGGCAGTGATATCAATATTGTTATAGCCTACGCCAAAGTTAGCAATGAGCTTGGCGCGTTTATCGGGGACGTTGATGATGTCAGCAGTGATTTTATCGGTTACCGTGGGCAGTAAAGCATCAGCAATTTGCAACGCGTCTTTGAGTTCAGCGTCCGTCATGGGGATGTCAGTTGCATTCAGCTGGACATCGTAAAGGGCACTGAGTTGATCTTCAACGTTTTTTGGCCATTTTCGGGTTACTACGATTTTGGGTTTGTTCATGGGGAGTTGTTTAGATGTAAATTTAAATAACAAAGGTAGCTATTCATTTGAGCAGCATATCTACGCTCATATTATCAGAACCCGTATTGCACAGGCTTATTTTGTTGGTGGATTACGGTTTTCAAAAAGTCTTCAATTAGGTTAATAATTTTATTGTGGGTTATCTGGCAAACATGGCAGTTTCAAAGAATATGAACAGGCCTCCAAGTTAAGCTGCTACGGTTTATCGCCCGACGCAATAGCTGACGTATTGGGTAAAGATCCTCGAACCATTACCGGTGGTTACAGGCGATTTCCAAAAAAGCCAACCTTATTTCATAATGTTATCTGCCTATCGATAACCTTGGCTGCCTTATTCATACAAATGGATGAATTTTGAAGTCGGCAGCCGCAAAACCCATACAGCAACCCAGCTGGTGGCACGCTTGAAACACTATATCGGCAATCAATAATCACCCCATTGTCGTGTTCAAGATATTCCAGAACGGTATGTGCGGAAATAACAGTAGTCAGTGGCATGTTTTTATACCGTTAAGATGATTTTGCCAATATGCTGGCTGCTTTCCATCAGTTGATGTGCCTGCATAGCTTCAGTCAGTGCAAAAGTGGAGTGTGTAACCGGTTTAATGGTTCCAGCTTCCAGTAAAGGCCAGACATGTTTTCGTAGTTTATTAGCAATAGCTGCTTTAAAATCATCGTCTCTGGCTCTTAAAGTCGAGCCGGTAATGGTCAGGCGTTTTAGCATAATGGGCAGCAGATTTATAGTGGACTTATCGCCTTTTTGTAAGGCTATCTGCACCAGGCGGCCATCAAAAGCCAAGCAACTGAGATTGCGTGGGAAGTAATCGCCACCCACCATATCCAAAATAACATCGACACCTTGGTTATGAGTTAGTTGTTTAATAGTCTCTACAAAATCCTGAGTATTGTAATTAATAGCGGCATCAGCGCCCATATTTATGCAGAATTGACATTTTTTTTCAGAACCGGCCGTAATTACTACTTTAGCGGCAAAAGCTTTAGCCAGTTGGATGGCGGTTATGCCTATGCCGCTGCTACCGCCGTGTACCAATAGCCATTCATTACTGACTAGCTTGGCTCGATCAAACACATTGCTCCATACGGTAAAAAACGTTTCAGGAAGCCCGGCGGCTTCGGTGAATGAAATATTTTTAGGAATGGGTAAGCAGATTGCTTCGCTGGCTAGGCAATATTGGGCATAACCGCCGCCGGTAACCAATGCACATACCGGATCACCTATTTTTAAATAACTCACCTTAGCACCGATAGCCACCACCTTACCGGCTAATTCCAGGCCTGGAATATCAGAAGCACCGGGGGGGGGGCGGATATAAGCCTGTGCGCTGCATGATATCTGGCCTGTTAACTCCCGCCGCTAGCGTTTTTATCAATACTTGATAACCGGTCGGCTGAGGCGTAGGGCGCGTTGTGGGGCGCAAAATAGAATCAATAATTTCAATGGCGAGCATATCCGTAGGTATTTGCATAGCCTGGGTTCTGTAAACTGCGTAAAATAGTTATTATAAGCAAAATTTGTAATGACTTCGTAGCTAAAATTAAAACCTACTAAAGTTACCATTACCGTGGGGGAACTGATAAAAAAAATTGTTTTTAAGGAAGTTGCATGGCGCTATGGGCAGGTTCTCCCTGATCTTGATGTAAAGTGCGCACTAAATAGTTATCCTATTTTTTAATTAGCGAGTGATAGGTCAAATAGAAATGATTCAAGCGGGCATTGTGGGCGGAACCGGTTATACCGGTGTGGAATTATTACGGATTTTGGCGTTGCATCCGGAAGTGAACGTATCAGTGGTGACATCACGTAACGATATTGGAACCCGGGTTGATGCGTTGTATCCCAGTTTACGCGGCGCTATTGATGCTGTGTTTAGTGCGCCCGATATTGTAGGATTAAGCACTTGCGATGTAGTATTTTTTGCGACGCCTAATGGTACCGCTATGTTAATGGCTGAACAGCTATTGGAACATGGGGTAAAAATAATTGATCTTTCTGCTGACTTTAGACTGAAAGATGCACGCGAATGGCAACATTGGTACGGCATGGAACACGCGTGTCCGGCGTTATTAACAGAAGCAGTATATGGATTGCCAGAAACCCACCGGGCTGCCATTAAAAATGCCAGGCTGGTGGCTAATCCGGGATGTTATCCTACGGCGGTACAACTGGGTTTTTTACCGTTGCTTGAAAACGACCTCATTGATCCCCATCATTTGATTGCCGATGTTAAATCCGGTGTCAGTGGGGCAGGGCGCAAAGCTGAACTGGGTACTTTAATGAGTGAAACCGGCGAAAGTTTTAAAGCCTATGGCGTTGCAGGGCATCGGCATTTGCCGGAAATTCGTCAACAACTTGCTTTGGCTGCCCAGCAATCGATAGGTTTAACGTTTGTGCCGCATTTAACGCCGATGATTCGGGGTATTCATGCAACACTTTATGCGCGTCTTAATGCAGATGCTAGTAGCTTACAAGCCCTGTTTGAACAAAAGTATGCCGATGAGGTCTTTGTAGATGTATTACCTGCCAATTCGCATCCAGATACGCGTAACGTCAGAGGCAGCAATTATTGCCACATTTCCATTCATCAGCCACAAGGACAAGATACGGTTGTGGTGTTATCGGTGATTGATAATTTGGTAAAAGGTGCAGCAGGGCAGGCCGTTCAAAACATGAACCTGATGTTCGGCTTACCCGAACAAACTGGTTTAAACACGGTGGCGCTTTATCCTTAACATGAGGTAAATGATCAGTTTCTTTTAAAATGATTCAACTCAGTACAGCTTGACTAAGCAATAACAGCTGTTCATAATCAAATAACTTTTATTTTTGTGGTATTAAACTTTTATGGCTAATCCAATAATTTTTACTGACAGTGCTGCGGCTAAAGTGAGTGAATTAATTGCTGAAGAAGGTAATGACAACCTGAAGCTGCGAGTGTACGTTTCAGGCGGCGGTTGTTCCGGTTTTCAGTATGGCTTTACTTTTGATGAAGAAATCAACGAGGATGATACCCACGTTGAAAATGGCGGCGTTACTGTATTGATTGATTCAATGAGTATTCAGTACTTGACGGGGGCACAAGTCGACTATAAAGAAGATGTGTCCGGTGCGCAGTTTGTTATCCGTAATCCCAGTGCAAAAACAACGTGCGGCTGCGGATCATCGTTTTCAGTTTAAATCTAGTTTTTGGGAAGCCTGCAACAGCGGGGTTTTCCTTCTCACGCTTATAGCTAACCGTATTGAATACGGTTAGCTTGCCAATCCATGATTAATTGTATCTAGAATAAGCTCTGGCAAATAACGTCTTTGCTTTGGCTTGGTTCAACTGCGCCAACGTATGTTGGGTTTGCATTTTAAAATCAGTCATCGATGCCGTATTGCTAGGCAGTGAATGCGATAATTGTGCGGTGACTGTTAAAGGATTACGGTGTTCGCCGTCCACACGGAATTCGTAATGCAAGTGCGGCCCTGTAGCCAGACCTGTTTGTCCGACATAGCCAATCACTTCACCTTGACGAACATGACTGCCGTTTTGTATACCGTTTTTAAAATCCGACAAATGCGCGTAAAGCGTTTCGTAATGCTCGCCGTGGCTAATGATGACAACTTGTCCGTAACCGCCTTTGCGACCTAGAAAAGTAACTTCACCGTTACCCGTAGCCTTAATGGGCGTACCGGTACGCGCGGCGTAATCGACACCTTTGTGGGCACGTATTCGGTTTAAAATCGGGTGTCTGCGATTGAGATCAAAATGCGAACTGATGCGGGCATAATCAACCGGCGTACTTAAAAACGATTTTTGTAAACTCATGCCTTCCGGTGTGTAGTACCCCGTATTGCCTTGCTGATCAATATAGCGTACAGCGCGGTGAGTCCTGCCTTCATTGGTAAATTCAGCAGCAACAATCTCATCATCGCCACCAAAACCGCCACGTTCATACACTACAGTAAACCGGTCTCCACTGTGTAAATCTGTTGCAAAATCAATATCCCAAGCAAAAACCTGCGCCAGCTGTTCCATGACATCCGCTGACAATCCCGCACTATGGCCTGCTGCCGCCAAGGTTGAGCGAATAGTGCCTTGTGCGCTGAACACCGGTTTAGCACCATAGCGTCTAAAATGGTGAGTGTTTATTTTTGTCGTCTCTGGTGGTCTTAAGAAAAACCGGCTACGCCCAATGGCAGATAGGTTGCGTACATCATCTCTGCCTGCATAAGACAGATGCCCAAATTGGTAAGCATTCCCTCTTATCGCTTGCAAAGGAGTGCGGCTTGATATTGTGGCAACGCGTGTACCATTATTATTTGCACTGACCAGTTCATGATATTCAGCGTCGTTAGCACGTACTCTTGCGTAGACATCAGCAAGGGTTTCGCCGACTTGTAGCCGATGGCTCATGATGCGGGTATGCGTCACACCACGAAATGACTTTATTTTAGCCGATTTGGCATGCCCAGTGCTTGCCGCAAAAACCAAAACCATCCCGGTAAATAAAGAAGCATAAATTTTATTTTTCACGTTAGCTTTGTCAAGTTTTTGAAATTTAATCAAAATAAAAACCCATAATTTAATAATAACTACATTTTAAAATGTTTCACGGTTATTTACCAATAATAGTTCAAATTGAAGATTTTATTCTGTTGATAATGCACATTAACCCTATAATAACCGTACTTTAGTTCGCATGCGTGGAGAAAATAGTGCAAGCAGATGTCCTGTCAAATCTACTTCGAGGAGTAGATGAAGTTTTAGTTGAGCATGAATTGGTAAAAAAACTGCAAGAAAATCGGCCATTAAGGATTAAAGCCGGTTTTGATCCGACTGCTCCCGACCTGCATTTGGGGCATACGGTTTTAATTAATAAATTAAAACAGTTTCAAGATTTTGGCCATCAGATTTTATTTTTGATTGGTGATTTTACCGGCATGATCGGCGATCCAACCGGTAAAAATGTCACTCGCAAGCCATTAACACGGGAAGAGGTTTTGGCCAATGCTCAAACCTATCAAGATCAGGTATTTAAAATTCTTGATCCTGACAAAACTCAGGTCATGTTTAATTCTACCTGGATGAATGCCATGTCGCCTGCGGATTTAATCCAGCTAGCTGCCAAACATACCGTAGCGAGAATGCTGGAGCGTGATGACTTTAGCAAGCGTTTTAAAGGCGGCCAGCCCATTGCCATCCATGAATTTTTATATCCTTTGATTCAAGGTTATGATTCGGTCGCTATGCAATCGGACGTAGAACTGGGTGGTACTGATCAGAAATTTAACTTGCTGGTCGGACGGCAGTTACAGGAAGTGTTCGGGCAAAAGCCGCAGGTGGTAATGACCATGCCGATTTTGGAAGGCCTGGATGGCGTGCAAAAAATGTCCAAATCACTTAATAATTATATTGGCATAGCCGATTCAGCTGATGATATGTTCGGAAAAATCATGTCTATTTCCGATGATTTAATGTGGCGGTATTTTGAACTATTGAGTTTTCGGCCAATGATCGAAATCAACACCTGGCTGGAAGAGTGCAAACAAGGTGCAAATCCTAGAAATTACAAAATAAAACTGGCACAAGAGATTATCGAGCGTTTTCATAATGCCGATGCTGCCAATAAAGCCTTGGAAAGTTTTGAAGCCCGTTTTCAGCGCGGCGCCATGCCGGATGAAATTGATGAAATTGAGTTAATAATAAGCGCAGACAGTTGCGGTATTGCCAATGTGTTAAAAGAGACTGGATTAACCGGCAGTACCTCCGAGGCGATACGCATGATTAACCAAGGTGCGGTAAAAATTGACGGTGAAAAAATCTCTGATCCAAAAATGGCGATTGCGGTTGGTACTGAACATGTGTATCAAATCGGTAAAAGAAAGTTTGCGCGGGTTCGCATAGTCACAGAAACTTGATAATATTTTAGATAAAAAAAAGCCGATGCATAAAATGCATCGGCTTTTTTAATATAGCTAATTTATAAAGAATTAACCGCGTTTAAATCTGAAAACGCCTGTTCCAAACGAGTTACTATGCTCACTTCACTAGCACGTTGCCATACGCGTGGGTCATAGTATTTTTTGTTCGGTTTGTCATCGCCATCCGGGTTGCCGATCTGGCCTTGCAAATAACCTTCATTGTTTTTGTAAAATTGTCTAATACCGTCCCAAGCTGCCCATTGGGTGTCGGTATCGATGTTCATTTTGATAACGCCATAACTAATGGATTCGCTAATTTCTTGCTCAGAAGAACCAGAGCCACCGTGGAAAACGAAATTAAGGGTATTGGTAGGCACTCCGTATTTTTCGGACACATAAGCTTGTGAATTAGCCAAAATAGACGGTGTTAATTTAACATTACCCGGCTTATAAACACCATGCACGTTACCGAAAGACGCTGCAATGGTAAAACGTGGGCTGATTTTGCTTAATTCTTCATAGGCATACGCGACATCTTCAGGTTGGGTATACAACAAAGAATGGTCTAAGCCACTGTTGTCTACGCCGTCTTCTTCGCCGCCGGTAACACCTAATTCAATTTCCAGTGTCATGTCCATTTTGGACATGCGTTTTAGGTATTCGCCACAAATCTCAATATTTTCTTTCAAGCTTTCTTCAGAAAGATCAAGCATGTGTGAACTGAACAATGGTTTGCCTGTTGCCGCAAAGTGTTTCTCACCGGCATCTAACAGCCCATCTATCCAAGGCAATAGTTTTTTAGCGGCATGGTCGGTATGCAAAATAACCGGTACGCCATAAGCTTCAGCCATTGCGTGTACATGCTGTGCGCCAGAAATAGCGCCCAAAATAGCCGCTTGCTGGCCTTCAGCCTTAAGGCCTTTACCCGCAACATACTGCGCGCCGCCATGCGAAAACTGAATGATGACAGGAGCTTTAACTTTAGCTGCTGCTTCTAAAACAGCATTGATGGAACCAGTACTGATGACGTTAACAGCAGGCAGTGCCATTTTATTTTCTTTGCAAATGGCAAATACTTTTTGAACATCTTCACCGGTCACAACACCGGGCTTTACTACATCTAAAATTTTCTGTGACATATTTAATTTTTTATAAAAACAGGAGTTTGAGTCGTGCAGTTAAATACACGACCGAAATAAACTTTTTTAGGCATTAGCTTGCAGTGTTTAAGCCGAGACTAATAGCCCCGGCTTAAACAGAAAGATTTAACCTTCCAAACTTGCCAAACGGGCAGATAGCAATTCTTCCAAGGCTTCCAGGGCTTTTTCAAAACCTACGATACCTTCGGCCAATTTGTCAGTTGCCATGCGGTTTTCCGCGTGCATACTTTCAAATGTAGCTTTATCCATGTGTATTTTTTCAATAGACATCGCCGCCGCTTTAGCTGGATCAAGCTTGCGAGGTAAATCACCTTCAGTAGCTTGCAACTCAGCCAGTAAAGATGGTGCAATTGTCAATAAATCGCAACCGGCCAATTCGGTAATTTCGCCGATATTACGGAAACTTGCGCCCATAACTTCAGTTTTATAGCCAAATTTCTTGTAGTAATTGTAAACATCAGTCACTGATACTACACCTGGATCTTCATTAGCCGGATAAGAATCGCGACCGGAATCTTTTTTATACCAATCCAAGATTCTACCGACAAACGGTGAAATCAGCGTGATGCCGTTTTCAGCACAGGCAATGGCTTGGTGCAATCCGAACAACAAGGTCAGGTTGCAATGGATGCCTTCTTTTTCTAATACAGCCGCGGCTTGAATACCTTCCCAAGTAGAGGCAATCTTGATTAAAATACGATCAGAGTCAACACCATTTGCCACATATTGGGCAATGATCTCACGGCCTTTGGCAATCGTCGCTTCAGTATCAAAAGATAAACGTGCATCCACTTCAGTAGAAACACGGCCTGGAATGATTTCCAATATTTTAAGGCCAAAAGATACGGCCAAACGGTCAAATGCTAAGTTAGCTACTTCTGCGGCTGACGCATCGGCACCTAAGCTTGCACGCGCAGCTTTCAAGGTATCATCAACAATGCCTTGATATTGTGGCATTTGTGAAGCGGCTGTAATTAATGAAGGATTTGTCGTCGCATCTTGTGGCTTAAATTTCTCAATCGCCTCAATATCGCCGGTATCAGACACAACTACCGTCATTTTTCTCAGTTGGTCTAACAAATTATTTGCCATACGTAACACCTATATTTCAAGTTAAAAAACCTACAACCCAGCTTTCATAAAGTCTTACAAAAGGTTTAATTAGACTTTTATGGAAGCGGAAAATTCATTCAGTGGCAATACCGAAGCTAACGCTTGCTCGGTATAAGTGGCGGGCATGGGATAAAACCTCGACACCCCACTGTATAACGGACTTCGGGGTATCGCCACGTATGGCATCTACCCCGATGTTAAAATACCGACAGAAAACGGTACGCTTTATACGATACGCGGACGTTAAGACACCGCTACATTATTGCGAAGATACTTAGCGACACCTGTCACAGCCTCTTGACCTGCTGGAATAAATTCACCTTCTAGCAACTTAGTTTGGCTGTGTTTTTCTAAATAGCGAGAAAGTCCCGTTGTGCCTGGCTCAAAATTGACAACAATGATATTGCTTTGTTTGATGTCGGAAAGCACTGTCGCCTGCTGGGCAAGATACTTGGCAACCTTGCTTTCTAAAGGTTTGGCTTTAGCATTGTCGGCTTCTTTAATAAGATATTTCTCAACACCGCTGACCACAGGATACACCCGTGCTGGCAAGCTGGCTTGCGATTTTACGTATTTACTGACACTACTGACGACCGGCTTGGGGTTTGCGGTACGCTGTTGTAAAGCAACATACTTATCAACGCCGCTTTGCGGTGGCCGTTTTATTTCTGCAATCAGCAGCTTAGCCAAATACTTGGCAACACCGCTGGCACGCGGCTTATTAGCCGCAAGTTTTGCTTGTTGTTGGGCATATTTTTCAACGCTGGTTAATGCCGAATCATCTTGCGTTACTTGCGGTTCTGTTACGATAGAGGCAGCGACTAAGGCAGCTTCTGCTTTATCTTGGGCAAGTTTGGCTTCTTGTTCAACGAAGCGGGCAATAATCGCAGCGGCAGCGGTTTTTCGGGCAGCACAATCCTTCTCTGCCTGATATTTAGCCACACCGGTTAAACTTATAATACGGTTAGCCTCAACATCCTGTTTAGCAAGATAGCTTGCCACGCTGCTTAGCTTAGCCGCCGTAACTGGAACTTCAGTTTTCAGTTTGACGGTATATTTTGCAACACCGGTCATAACAGGGGTTGCCCTGTCAATAACCGCTTGTTTAAGCAAGTATTTAGCAACGCCGGTTATGGGAGATGACAGGTCTTTTTTCCTTAAATACTTGCCCACCGATGACACGGTTTGCATGGTATCCATATACTTGGAGACACCTGTAATGGATGGCCGAGCCGCCAAATATCTCGCCACACCGGTCACTTCATTGCTAGGATTAACAGCAACCAAAAAATTCTCCTGGCTTTCAGTCGGTTTACGACGAGATAACGATTTATCGACTAAATCGATTGCGCGACTGCGTACCATCTATTATCTCCGGTTACGTAGGTATTTTTCAACGCCAGTAGCGGCGCTAGCTTTTACCGATTGAACATGCTTATCTAAATAGCGGCTCACACCGGTACCTGAGGCTTTGCTCAAATACTTAGCAACGCCGGTCAATCCACCGCCGCCATTCGAATTACCTGCATTAGATGAGCTAGCTGAGGTTTTTTCTGATTTTGTACATTTACCACACTGACGGGTTTTAAAGAAGGCAACACCACCTAAAGCCATCACGATCAAGCCAGTCCAATAGCTGGTTGAAGTATCGGCAGGTGCTGCGGAATCAGCCGGTGCGGCACTCACTGTTGCTGAGCCAGCACTTGAACCCGATGAGGCAGCGGGCATTTTACTGGGCTTGTAATCAGGATCGTTATAAACAACTTGTGGCTCAAAATTGGCCGCAGGGTATTTATCGTCTGAAGCAGAGCTTGAGGCTTTAGCTGCTGGTGCAGCTTGGCTGCTGGTTGCAGACTTGCTGTCTTTGGCAATGTAAGCATCATCCGAATAAACTACGGACGGTTGGAAATCTGCAGCCGGATATTGGTCATCAGCACAGACAATGCCGCTGCTCAACACTAATACGGCTAATAGACCATTTTTCAAATTATTCTTTTTCACGTTGTTCACCTATGAGTCAAAAGAAGTGGTGAGGATTTCTGAATCTGTTGTCATCAGAAATTCTCACCTAATGGTATGTCGTAAGCTTTTCTAGTATCGTCTTAGGATTAAAGTACCATTTCGACGTGTTTTACTACGTTTTCAACGGTAAAGCCGAACTCTTTAAAGAGCTCGCCTGCCGGTGCAGACTCACCAAAACGATCCAAACCTACGATCTTGCCATTCGTGCCCACGTATTTCCACCAGCCATCAGTAACGCCCGCTTCCACCGCAACGCGTTGCGTAATGTTGGCAGGTAAAACAGATTCACGGTAAGCGGCATCTTGTGCATCGAAAATGTTGGTAGATGGCATTGAAACCACACGAATATTTTTACCCGCCGATCTTAATTGTTCAGCCGCTTTTACAGCCAATTCGACTTCAGAACCGGTAGCAATAATGATAGCATCAAGTTGTCCTTCGCTATCCGTCAAAATATAGCCACCACGAGATATTGCATCAATTTGTGTTTGCGTGCGTGGCATATGCGGTAAGTTCTGACGAGAGAACACTAAAATGGATGGGCCATTTTGATGTTCAATAGCCGCTTTCCAGGATATTGTAGTTTCAACAGCATCACATGGGCGCCACACTTGAATGCCTGGAATCAAACGCAAAGTCGCTGTTTGTTCAACTGGTTGATGAGTAGGGCCGTCTTCGCCAAGACCAATAGAGTCATGGGTATAAACAAAGATAGAGCGTATCTTCATCAACGATGCCATACGTAACGCGTTACGCGCATATTCAGAGAACATCAGGAAAGTTGCGCCAAACGGAATAACACCGCCATGCAAGGCCAGCCCATTCATAATGGCCGACATACCAAACTCACGGACACCATAATTGATGTAGTTAGCATCAGGTTTATTGGCACGCATGGGTCTATGACCTTTCCATTCTGTCATATTGGAACAGCCCAAGTCCGCAGAACCACCGAAAATTTCTGGCAGTAAATTAGCGAAACCTTCAATTGCAGATAAAGAAGATAGCCGCGTTGCCGTAGTTTTTGCTTCAGCGTTGATTGCCGCTACAAATGCATTCGCATCAGCAGCCCAATTTTTTGGCAAATCACCTGCCATACGGCGGGTAAATTCACTGGCTAATTCTGGGTGAGCAGTTTGATACGCGGAAAATTTTTCATCCCAGGCTTTTTCAGCAGCAACACCTTTGGTTTTAGCATCCCAGCCGGCATACACATTTTCTGGAATTACAAACGCTTCATGATCCCAGCCAAGTGCTGCTTTAGTGAGATTTATTTCGTCATGGCCTAATGCAGCACCATGACACGCATGAGAACCTGCTTTATTAGGGGAGCCAAAACCAATGGTTGTTTTGCAACAAATCAAAGTAGGCTTGTCGGTCATTGCTTTAGCTACGGTAATCGCTTTCGATATGGCTTGATGATCATGGCCATCGACATCAGCAATAACATGCCAGCCGTACGCTTCAAAACGCATGGGCGTGTTGTCGGTAAACCAGCCTTCCACATGTCCGTCAATGGAAATGCCATTGTCGTCCCAAAAAGCCATTAAATTACCCAGCCCCAACGTTCCGGCTAAAGAGCACGCTTCGTGAGAAATCCCTTCCATCAAACAGCCATCACCTAGGAATACATAGGTGTGATGGTCGACAATTTTATGCCCGTCTCTATTAAACTGTGCAGCCAATGCTTTTTCGGCAATAGCCATGCCGACCGCGTTGGTAATGCCCTGGCCTAGTGGGCCAGTGGTGGTTTCTACGCCAGGCGCATAACCGTATTCAGGGTGACCGGGGGTTTTTGAATGTAATTGACGGAATTGTTTTAATTCTTCAATGGGTAACGCATAACCGGTGAGGTGCAACAAGGAATAGATCAGCATTGATCCATGGCCATTAGACAACACGAATCGGTCACGATTTGACCAGCTTGGATTGGTCGGATTATGACTCATGAAGTCATTCCATAATACTTCAGCGATATCCGCCATCCCCATCGGGGCGCCCGGATGTCCAGAGTTTGCCTTTTGTACGGCATCCATGCTCAAAGCGCGTATGGCGTTCGCTAATTCTCGGCGCGAAGTCATATTGTTCCCCTTAAAATTTTCAATAAATAATTAAACACTGCGACACTTAAATTATTGTTATGTATCACGAAATTCCCTGACGACAAAGATCATTCAGCATGACAAGCGGAGCGGATAACCCTAACAGTTATCCGCTCTACTGAGATTATTCCAAGTTAGCGTGGCGCTCTCTCATCACTTCTTCGGTAATTCCCTTATCGTGGATAATGTGGGAAACAGTAGCTTCCAGGAAAACCAATGTTGACAGCTCAAACACTGTCCCCATCGGCATACCTAACAGTTTGCCATACTGGTCCGCGCTACCAATGGTGAATACAGCTTCTGCCATATCGCCAATGGTGGAACTACTTTTTGCAGAGATCAAAATAATGCTTGCGCCTATTTTCTTAGCACTTTTAGTGAATGCTATCAATTGCTCGGTTTCTCCAGAGCCAGAGATAATAATCAGTAGGTCGCCATTCTTAATGCTCGGTGTAACCACTTCACCAACAACACTGACATCGTAACCGCTGTGTACCAGTCTCATTGCAAAAAAGTTACCGACGAGCTTAGAACGTCCTGCACCAGCGATATAAATACGCTTAGCATTATCTAGAAGCTGAGTCAGCTTTCCATCATACGAACTATCGGTTGCCTCAAGAATACTTGAAATTTTGTCTATGATAAGCTTCTGATGCATGTGTTTGACTCTCTGTATTATACAGCGTCAACCAATTCACGAATTTCACGTGCTGATTCAGCAGGAGATGGCGCACCGTAGATAGCAGCACCAACAACGATAATGTTCGCGCCGGCTCTAACAACGTCTTGTACGGTAGATTGCTTAATACCACCAGCCACTGAAATTCTAACGGGCAAACCTAATCTAGCGATGTCATTCAAATCACCAAATGGAGTATCGCCAGCTGCTTGAGCATCAAGACCTGTATGGATACCGACAATTTGAGCGCCAGCTTCCGCAGTTGCGCGTGCACAAGCCACTTTATCAGAAACGTTAATCAAATCGATTTGCGCTTCAGCACCGTGTGCGTTAGCTGCTTTAATAACACCTTTGCAAGTGGCAAGGCCAGATACACCCAGAACGGTGCAAATGTCCGCGCCTGCTGCGTAAAATGGTGTTGCTTCGTATTCGCCAGCATCCATTGTTTTAAGATCAACTAAAAGCAATTTATCTGGAAATTTAGCTCTTAATGCTTTAACCAGATTAACACCGTTGTGTTTAATGCAAGGTGTGCCAATTTCAAAAATATCAACGTGTGGCGCAACTTGCTCTGCAAGCGCAACGGTTTGGTCGAAATCCAATGAGTCTAAGGCCATTTGAATTAAGGGTCTTGCCATGATATACACTCCAAAATGATTAAATAGTTATTGTTGATTACATATTCTTTATGCGGCAGTAACTGTAAAGTAGAAAGGGGACACATGTCAATGCCCAATACTTAACACCGACTATTGAATCTACAAAATACGGCTGCCCAAGCAACATAATAATACTTCAAAAATCACAACACAAATATTAAAAATTTGTAGTAGCAATATGTGCGGATTTTAGTGTTTTACCGTCGAGTGTTTCAACACTGAAAAATACATAATCCAAAGATATGCTCTATAATGCCTGCCGCGTTTTAACGGATTAGCCGCCATATAAAATCAAAAACTAACGAGAGTACTATTTATGAAAGCTCTAACTGATGTGCGTGCTCTCATCATCGATATGGATGGCGTATTATGGCATGGCACCACGCCACTGCCTGGATTGCCCGATTTTTTCCAGACGCTCCGCACTCTGGGCATTCGCTTTATTTTGGCTACCAACAATGCCAGCCTAACGCAAATGCAGTATGTCACTAAACTGGCAAACATGGGCGTCACCGTCGCACTGCATGAAATTTTCACTTCCGCCATGGCAACAGCGTTTTATTTGGCTGAAAACAATAATCCGCTAACAACACGGGTATTTGTAGTGGGCGAAGAAGGTGCTACGCAGCCATTAATCGAACGCGGCTTTACCTTAACGGGGCTATATGAAATCAAAAAGCCCAGCGATCCTTCCCAAAAAGGCGCTGATATTGTGGTGTGTGGAAAAGATCAAACCTTAACCTGGGATAAATTAGCCACGGCTACGTTAAATATACGCGCAGGCGCACAATTTATCGCAACCAATGCAGACACCACTTTGCCGACAGAACACGGCATTACCTTAGGGAATGGTGCAATTTTAGCGGCATTGCAAGTCGCAACCGGTGTTGCCCCGATTTGTATTGGTAAACCCGAACCTATAATGTATCAACAAGCCATGAAAATTTTAGGATCTGATCCTGCTGAAACCATAGCCATCGGTGATCGCCTGGAAACTGATATTCTTGGCGCAGTGCGGGCTAATATTCGGAGTATCATGGTGTTAACAGGAATATCTAGCGAGGCCGATTTAAATGCCTTAGATTACCAGCCCACCTGGGTTATGCCAGATATTATTGCCGTCACGCAGGCCTTGCAGAACATGGCTTGAGCGGGAAAAACGCAGGGTTTAACTATCTTGTGAACCGTTAAAATTACTCAGTTAACGAGCTCTAATGCGCCTATGAAAAAACTAATTAATGACGTGGATACTTTACTGGATGAGAGTTTAAGCGGTTTTGCTAAAGCCCATGCTGATATTATTCAACTTAGCAGTCAGCCGCATTTTGTGCGCCGATTGCAGGCCAAGACTTCTGGTAAAGTGGTGCTTATTTCCGGTGGTGGTTCTGGGCATGAGCCTTTGCACACGGGTTTTGTAGGATTAGGTATGTTGGATGCTGCCTGCCCTGGACAAATATTCACCTCCCCTACGCCAGATCAAATGCTGGCCGCAGCACAGGCACTTGAAAATGACGCTGGCGTGTTATTTATCGTTAAAAATTATGCCGGTGATGTCATGAGTTTTGAAATTGCCGCTGAAATGCTGGATTATCCCAATGCCACCGTGTTGGTTTCTGATGATGTATCACTGGACAAAAATCACAGCACAGGGCGGCGCGGCGTGGCAGGCACGCTGATTGTGGAGAAAATGCTCGGCGCGGCGGCAGAAAATGGCGCGGATTTGGCTTTTTGTAAATCTTTAGGCGATCGCATTAACCAGCACACCGCATCAATGGGTGTTGCGCTGACCAGTTGCACTGTACCGGCATTGGGCAAGCCGACTTTTCATCTGGATGATAATCAAATTGAAATGGGCGTAGGCATACATGGCGAACATGGACGAGAAACAGTGGGTTTAATGGTGGCCACGGATATTGTAGAACGCTTGCTAATAACAATTACCGATGGCTTACAGCTCAAGCCAGGGCAGCAGGTGCTATTGCATGTCAACGGTTTTGGCGCTACGCCGTTGATGGAGTTGTACCTGATCTATGATCTCGCTAGCCAATTCCTACAAAAGCTGGGGCTTAGCATAGTGCGTTCTTTGGTGGGGAATTACACGACATCATTGGATATGGCGGGTTGCTCACTCACGTTAACAATTGTTGATGATGAACTAATACGCTTATGGGATGCGCCAGTGCATACCGCCTCCTTAAGGTGGGGATGTTAAATGTGCCAGCAATACATCAACCACGGCGCAAATAATTAGCTGACTGCTCATGGCGCCAGCATCGATATGGCCTTTGCTGCGCTCCCCTAAAAAAGATGCTCGTCCTTTAGTGGCCAGCATGTCGCGTGTTGATTCCCTACCCATTATCGCCACCTGTTTGGTTTGTACTAGCAACGTCGATAATGGCATAGACACTGCCGCGGACTTTTGTAAGTATTCTGCGACCGGCACTAAAACATCCAGCATGGTTTTTTCGCCCACATCTGATTTGCCCCGGTGCTTAACGGCTTCAACTGCCTGTGTAAATACTTCTGAAAATCGCTGCACATTCATATCTTTACCTAATGCCATTTTGCCCATAGCTAGAAACAATGTGGCATATAAAGAACCAGATGCACCGCCCACAGCAGTCATCACTGTCATGCCTATTTTTTGCCATGCGGCAGGCCAATCTAATTGGCTAAGGTCTACTCTTTGTGTCATCAGTGTCGCAAGCCCGCGCTGCAGATTAGTGACGTGATCACCATCGCCGATAGCTTGATCTAGCAAGGTGATTTTATCGGAATTTTTTGTAATAGCCTCTGTTACGGCTTCAATTAATTCAGGTAAAAATGAGGGTGTAAGTAGCATGATTTTTCCCTATGCAGGCTAAGACCTGATGAGCATAGCTTGAAATCCAAACCATTGTCTAGTGGCTAAGTTGTATCTTTGTGCATAAGTAGAATCTACAGCTATTTTAGACTAAAATTAAGCATGTAAACTTTGCCGATGTAGCTCAGTTGGTAGAGCAACTGATTCGTAATCAGTAGGTCGAGGGTTCGACTCCCTTCATTGGCTCCAATAAAATCAAGTTGTTAGTCGTGTTGTATGGCTATTAAGTTCTACAAAAAGCACGGATTACGCTTTTTGGTGACGGCTATAGTTACGGTTATTTCTGCCGCTGCAATCCATAATGATCGCCTGAAACAATTCAACGCCAATAATAGAAGTTTCTTATTTGGCGTTGTGCTAAATCACCTAGGCTGGGTATATTTTCGCGATTCTCACGATTCTCGCGATTGATAAGTTTTGCCAGCGCCGTGTAAAACTTTCAAACCATGTTCACAGACTTTAATCGGTTGAAAGCTTGTCTATTAAGGGGCGTGTCTGGGCTTCGTTTTGTGGGAAAACTTCGTGTTTTTTCTCCACAATTGTGGAGTTTTCGGCAGACAATTTAAGGATAAATTCAGCAGTATTTATTAATTGATAACCTCGGCTTTCAGAATAATTCCACCGCTTTTCCAGGTATTCTAAAAACGTGCCGTACTTTTCTTTGTACAAACCCTCGTCTTTTTTGTCGCCAATTGGCGAGTTTTTAGCGCTAGAAAACCCTTATCCATTGCGGGTTGTAGCGGTTTTGTACGCAAAAAAAAGCCACCTGTTACAGTGGCCTTGTTTGGTTAATGATTAAGCCATCGCCGCCTCAAGCCTGTTAAGCAGTTCGTTTGTAGCACAATGGCGTATTGCGGCTAAACTTTCATAATCCACGGCCAGGGTCGAATCGGGGTTGTCTTTTTCAACCTTGACAATCAACCACTCAAAATCACCTATTTCCTTGCACAGTTCCTGTAATTCCTGCGCGATACCGCCGGACTGTTGCGCGGTAAACATCGCCGCGTCAGAAACATCCGGGTAATAATCCTTCAAAAATTCAGCGCTTTTTAAATCAGATTCTTGCGCTGAGTCCAGCGCTTCAAGTGCCGACAATTCCGCATATTCCACTGCCGCGCTAGCCCATCTAATTTCGGCTTGTTTAACAATCTGGTGTGATTCGGCTATTTTATCAAAGTTGTAAAATTTAACCGCCCGTTGCAACTTGATTGCATTAACTGGATTAATCGGTGTGATATTGCCTTTAACGGGTGCTGATTTAATTAGATGTTCTTAAGCACAAATCTGAGTCCCAAATTGGTCAACCTTATCCCAAAACTGTTGCCACCGACCCTTTGTCTGAATTA
>NZ_JAYTLQ010000041.1:0-13878 GCF_043729335.1 Crenothrix sp.
GTTGCAGCAGGTCGTGGTCGCTTAGTCTCATGGGTGATACTGTACAATTTTTTTAGGCGACTTGGTGATTTTTTAATTTAGAGGGGTCTGAATTTTTACACCAAATGGAGGTGTTAGTTGTGAGAGTTCTCCACAATATGCAGGAACGCCATTGTTAATGCTATCCTGCGTAAATATAGAATCCTTGCTTATTTTGTAGTCGATACCGCCAGTTCCTGGGCGATTAAATTGCTCTGAAAAAGAGCAGTCGCTCACAAATTTAATCGCTGGGGAGGATAAGGTATGAGCCATATCGATTATAGATTCGCCCATTTGAACATTGGCTATTTCTCCGATTTTAGGTAAAGAAATTGTTTCATATTTAGGAAGTATAGGTATAACTTCCATTTGTGGTGCGCATGCGCTGAGTAAAAGCGCAATTACAAGTATTTTAGGTAAAAAACATAATTGTTCCAAAACTATCTCCGTTAGACTTAATCACCATGCAAAAGCTAAATTTCATTAGTTGTGCCTCATTTGATTTAAATGTAGCTCATTACTGATAATTAGCCATCAAACTAGACAGACCAAATTACGCCTTCAAATCAATAATATTTATCTTATCCGCCTCAATCCCCAGCGATAATTCCCCCTTCAACAATCCCACCAACTCCTTACCCGCCATACTAAAACGCCAGCCATGCAACAGCGGACATTCCTCATCGTCATCAAATAACAACACTTCCAAATCTTTACGACTGGCTAAAATACTAGGGTTCAACTGATTTTCCTCGGCTCGAATCCTAACCAGCGCCGTTAAAATATCTAAAATAGCTTCTTGCTGCTGGGACTTTTTTGCCGATTTTCCGGTTAGATTAAGCGGAATCGGTGGCCGGTTTTTTGCCGCGTTAATCAATTGACACAACTCTGCACCGTGCCGATTAATTATCCGCATATCAATACCGCGCACTTCACCTAACTGAGCCTGGGTTTCTGGCTGTAATTTGGCAATATCAAACACAATCTCATCACGCAACAACCAATTTTTAGGGCGATTTTCAGCTTGCGCAGTTTTTTCACGCCATTCAGCCAAGGCTTGTACCACAGACAATTGTTTGCCCGTTAGCTTGTTTTTACCTTTAATTTTTAACCAGGCTTTTTCAGGTGCAACAAGGTAAAGCTCAGGATTTTCCAATTCAGAAAAATCATGAACCAACCAATCAGAACGACCTAACTCAGCTAATTTTTGTGTCATCACCTGATAAATTTGACACAGATAAATCACATCATCAGCCGCATATTGAATTTGCTCTTCCGTTAACGGACGCTTACTCCAATCGGCACGTGTATGCGCTTTGTTTAAATTAACGTTTAAAAAGCTTGATACCAACATGGCATAGCCAGGATTATCCTGAAAACCTAATAGCGGCGCGGCAACCTGGGTATCAAAAACAGGCGACGGTAATTTGCCGGTTATTTGATGAAAAATCTCTAAATCTTGGCGGCAAGAGTGAAATACTTTAACGATACCTGGGTCATAAATAACTTCAAACAGCGTATCTAGCTGTGGCAGCGCAATAGGATCAACGCAAACAACCCATTCTGGCGTGGCTATTTGTAGCAAACAAAATTTGGAGTAGTAGGTTTTCTCGCGCAGAAACTCAGTATCAAGTGCCAACCAAGTTTCTTTTTTGATTTGCTCACACAATAAGGCCAGTTTTTCTGGAGAATCAATGTATTGAATGTTTGTCATAGTTATGGCTTGCCACGTTAGTCAAAGGTAGTTTAGGTGGCGAATGCGAAGTCCTGATTGTATATTGACTGAAGAGTTTAGACCGAATCGTCGCCGCTACGCTGACTTGTTCGTGGTTTACCATGACGAAAACGATTATTGGCCTGTTTTTTAGTGCGTGATTTTAATCGCTTTATGTTCAGCTTTTGCTGATTAATTTCTACCGTTTTTAAATGCTGAAAGATATCCTGCGGCATTTCATCCGGTAATTCAATCAGCGTGTATTGCCCATGAATCATAACATTATTAATGTTATTTATATCGACACCGGATTCTTCGACCAACACTTTTTTAAGGTCTTTGACAGTCAGCTGGTGTTTTTTACCAATATCCAAACGGTAACGCAACATTTTGATGGTTGGCGTTACCGAGGTAAACGGCAACACCGGTTCCGCAAGGCAAGCTTGCGCATTAGGCTGTGCTATGCAAATCGTCATTACACGGGCATCAATCCGTGTAGAGGTAGACGACATGGCATTTGGTGTGTCCGCTGAGGATAGTGAAGACGGATAACCGTCTTGTTGCATAATATGCAATAAGGCCGCGCCACAATCCAGCACATCAACCGCCAATTCAGCGGCTAGCGTGGCCAGTAATGTCCGTTGATCTTGCAAATTCTCGTTACCAAGAAGATGCCGCAATCTGCTTTTTAACTGCTGTTGTTCAGTCGGCAAAACGCTGTGCAGTGGCTTGTTGTTCATCCTGATGTGATGTTATGCGAATATTTGAATCCACTTTAAAGCCGATTTTCATAAATTTCCACAAAAGATTCATCGCGTAGGCGGCGCAACCATAACTCGGTCTCTTCTTCTATTTTGCGTTTACGTATGGCTTCTTTAACAAAGTTCTTTTTGTTTTGATCGCTATTGTCTTTATTTTCGCGCCCTAAAACCTGAATCAGATGCCAGCCAAACTGCGTTTGTACCGGTTCGCTAATTTCATTAATCGCCAGCTTACTCATGGCTTCTTCAAAAGGTTTGACTAAATCGCCAGGCCCCACCCAATCCAACGAACCGCCTTTTAACGCCGAGCCTTTATCATCGGATTGGGCGCGTGCGAGTACCGCAAAATCATCGCCTTCTGCAATACGTGCTTTTAAGGCCAGCAGACGATTTTTTGCCTCATTATCATCTATTAATTCGTTGGTTTTTATGAGGATATGCCGTACCTTGGTTTTGGTAATCATTGCATTGCCCATGCCTTTAACTTCCAGCAATTTAACAATATGAAAACCACTGGGGCTGCGGATAGGATCAGTAATATCGCCCTGCGACAGCTTATTAACGACATCTGAAAATAAGCTTGGAACGTCGGCAATTTTACGCCAGCCCAAATCCCCGCCTTTTAAAGCATTGCTGTCTTGCGAATTGCTGATGGCCGCTTGATTAAAATCTTGTCCGGCCCGCAATTTTTTAACCAACTCGTCAGCTTTAGCCTTGGCTTTTTGAATTTCTGCCGAAGAAGCACCTTCTTTAACAGCAATCAAGATATGGCCTAGATGATATTGGGTAGATTCTTCGCCAAACTTATCTTGTGTTTCCAGATAATGTTCAACTTCTCTATCACTCACATTAATACGCCCGCCAATTTCTTTGCCACGCACTTGATTAATGATAATTTCGTTGCGCAAATTATTTAAAAAATCTTTGTAAGATAAGCCCTGAGTTTCCAGTTCAGCTTTGAATTGTTCAGGTGTCATGTTATTGCGTTGGGCAATATCGGCAGCGGCGCTGTCCAAAGTTTCTTGGCTAATGTTTATGCCAGTTCGTTCTGCCAATAATCGTTGGAGTTTTTCTACAATCATTTTTTCTAAAATCTGTTTGCGTAATACAGACCACGGCGGCATTTCCATTTTATTGGTTTGTATCTTTTTAACTACGGCGGTCACTTCACGCTCTAGCTCACGTTCTAAGATGACATCATCTTCAACAACGGCCACTATTCGATCGAGCTGTTCGGCATACACGCCAAAGCTAATGCATAACAATAGGCCGATTATGACGGCTACAAGGGTTTTCTTTATTTGTATTTGTTTCATCATTTTTGTGGCTTCTGGTAACCATAAATATTTTTTTCAAAAAAGTCATCAAGCTTCTGGCCAATACCGGTCAAGCCTTTAAGTTCTATCTGAAAAAACACACCTGTTTGCGCCTGAGCTTGGTTGGGATCAAGTGCGGCAGTGCTTGAGCCACTAGGATTAGTAAGGCCATTAAAATAACGCCGTCCAATAATGCGGAAACGCCAACAGCAGTTTTCTTTTTCCAAGCCCAAAAACGCCTCCTGAGTTCTGTTATACAGCCATGAATATTGCCAACGTCCTATCCCATACCAGTCGTCATAAATGGGCCAACGCACAGAAGTATCAGTGAGTATAACGTCATTCCGGATGGCATCAGTGGTGCCATCAATCACATTTCCATTCACATCTTTACAACCCAGTGTTGCGGGTGCTGTTGCTGTGGCATTATCAGCGGGGCGGCATCTTGAGTCATCTTTTCGGTACTGGAATGCTAAATTAATCAGCTCCCCAGGTTGGTTGACAAAATGCAGGCCAATATTGCCCCGTTCCATATTATTAGTGCGCGGGTTCCATTGTAAACCGGTATCGACTGAAAAATGTTCGTTCAGCTGACTACTGGCCTCGGCTATTAAATTAGAAAAGCGCTGCTGCTTAAACGCGGTTTTTTCGGGTCTGGCCTCTTGGCTAATGCCATTTTGATCCCAATAAGCCAACGATACCTCTCTGTCTTGAAAATATAAGATATTACCGATGTTTAATTTCAGTCTTTCCAATCCCGACGCCGGATCAATAAGACGCGATGTTAGCGCCAGTGTGATTTGATTGGCATCTTGCACTCTATCGGTACCACTAAAACGATTTTCCCTGAACATGGTATTAAAGCGAAAATCATACAATGCCGAATCGAATATCGGAATATCGCGCTGGTCGGTTCTGGGGATATATAAATAAAACAACCGTGGCTCTATAGTGTGTTGTAACGTAGTGCCGGCAATATCTAAATCACGCTCTAAATACAAACCGCTATCAACAGACAGTATCGGCAATACTCTGGATACACTACTGGGGTTACTTGCACCCTGGTTATTAAGCAGATATTGCGTATATTGCACTGATAATTTGGGCGTTACGTAAGCAGAGTATGTTTTCCAGGGTAAACTTACCGACGGTTTAATATTAAGGCGCTGTGTTTCGGGCAGCGAGGTTAACCCTATAGAAGGCCGCTCTACGGTAATAGGATCTACCACAGGGAAGGGCCCTGGTAGTATAGGTGTAATGGTTTCTGCGCCGGGCGGTGAGACGCTGTCAACATGTTGAAAATACACGTACTCACTGTCAAGCGCTGTGAAAACCGGCACAGCCATATTTTCAAACACATGATCCAAGGCCAAATTAATCTGTGGCAGTTTACGGTAAGGAATACTTCGCCCCGTTAACAACTCATCCACGCGTTGGTAATTAACCACCTGGGCGATTAAAGAAATGCCTTTATCGATATATTTAAGGTCGGCAAAACTCTTAATATACCTAAAATTAGAAAAACTTAAAGAATTGCCTAAATCAGAAAAATAATTTTTATCCGACACATAGCTTATGTCCAGATTAGAACTTATTTTAGGAGAAAATCGAGTGATATTATTCAAGGAAAACTGATATCTGGCCTTGTTATAATAAGGGTTTGTATTATCAGCAGGGGCTACAGTGCTAGTATTATTAAAATTTCCTGCCTGCTTACCATCATTGGGCAAAAATTCACCACTGAACGTGCCATGCGAACTTTCGGTTAAATAATTGAAATCACCGCCTAATAAAATACCCCGTTCCATTAAATATCGGGGCCTTAAGGTAGCATCATAGTTTGGGGCTATATTCCAGTAGAAAGGCGTGGAAAAATCAAAACCATTGCTGCGGGTGTTGCCAAATACGGGTGCCAGAAAACCGGTCATCCGCCGGTCATCCATCGGAAAAGACAAATACGGCGAGTAAAATACCGGGAAACCTTTAAATTCGACCCAGGCATTTTTAGCGGCACCCTTACCGGTTTGTTTATTTAACTTTAATTCGCTGGCGTGTACCGCCCAATCCTGATTACCTGGCTTACAACTGGTATAAGCTGCGCCACGGTAGCGTGATAAAAACTGACTATCACGATAAACTGCTTTTGCCTTGCCTCTTAAGGGCGTGGTCGGTGAAATAAACAAGGCATCTCTAAGGCGTGCTTCATCAGTAGCCAATTTAATGGTTGCCGAATCGGTGTACATGGCAATTTCATCTTCGCTATAAAACACATCGCCGTGTAAATCCAGTATTTCAGAAACCGTATCATAATGCGCAGCATGTGCAGAGGCGCGTTGATCAGCACGGCTAAAGTCAACATTACCAAAATAGCTGCCCACCTGGTTATCAAAGATTTCCGAGTAATTGGAATTCATATCTAAAGGTGATGCTTCGCGCAGCTTTTTATCGGTCGATTTTGGCCTTGGCGCTGACATTTCTATACTGCATCCCGCCCATGGATCAACAGGAAAACGGTCACTTAAATTATGGAAAATATTCTCTTGCTGATGATCAAATACCGGATTTAGCAAACGCCAGCTAAAATCATCATCGGCTTTTACGACTTGCGGCTTACCTTTAGGATCTGCACCCACCAATTTACAATCCCAGTTTTGTTTTTCGCCGCCCGTACCGCAATGCCAACCCGGATCATTCGAAGAATTTGCCGGTTTCGCTTCAGCGATATTTGCTTTTTCAACAACTGGGGGAATCTCGTCTTGAACTACTTTTGAAGCCTTTGGTTCAGCTTGAGGAATCTGCGCCGGTTCTGCAATAACCGGCTCTGCAATAACAGGGGCGGGCGATAATGGCTCAACTGCTTTAAGGCTTGCTGGCGGCTCAGCTTTAACGGCTTCCTTAACCGTTTCCACAGGAATCGCTGGCTTTTCTTCAACAGATTTGGTTGCTGCGGGGGGCGTAATGTTGATAGCCGGCTGGGCGATTGGGCTTTCAATTTTAACAGCATTAGGTGCTTCAATGCGTTGGATTGGCGCGACTATTTGAGCTGGCGCTACTTCTACTGGCCTTACCGGAACTGGCTGAGTAACTGGCGCAACACTAGTGCGACTATTGTTTTTAACACGCGGTCTGTCATTAAGTGGCTGAACAGCATCGGTTTGAACGGCTGGCTTTTTATCGCCCACACAAACCCATTCTTTGCTATTCTTATCCTGTTGGCAATTCCAGGCGGCATCATTGGCCAAACTGACCTGCGATAGCAATGTAGGTAAACAAACCCAAAATAAACGACGAACCATAGGCAATGTAGGTCTTGTGACGTAATGAATCGTGAATCAAATAAAACATCCAGCGGGCATTTTAACCCAATTTGCCGCTGCATTATAACTAATCTACCCTAAGCAGCATGATGATTGAAGACTTAAGAATACTGGCCATGCGTGACTGGCTTGAAAATGATTTGCTGTTAACCATCTTAAATTGCGTACCGGCATCCAGCGACGCCAGTTTTCGGCGCTACTTTCGGGTGACCACACCAGAGCAACAGTATATTGTGATGGACGCACCGCCGCCGCAAGAAAACGTCGAGCCGTTTATTAAAGTGGCCACCTTGTTGAGCGGTTCTCAGGTTAATGTACCGACGATTTTTCAGCACAATATTGAGGCCGGTTTTTTATTGCTGGAAGATTTTGGTTCGCAGTGTTTTCTAGATCAGCTGAACAGCGATAATGCCACGGAGCTTTATCAATCGGCACTGGATAGCCTGATGACCCTGCAATCTAATACAGCGATTGAGAGCAGTCCCCTACCCCATTACAACCATGCGTTGTTAACCCGCGAACTGGCCATTTTTAAAGACTGGTATATCGATCAATTACTGGACAGCGAAATCCCTGATGCGTTATGGCAAAGCACCCAAAACGTGTTGATTGCTTCGGCATTGGAGCAACCCAGCGTGTGTGTACACCGAGATTTCCATTCGCGTAACCTGATGGCTACCGATAAAAACTGTCCGGGCGTGATTGATTTTCAGGATGCGGTGATTGGCCCAATTACTTACGATCTGGTGTCTCTATTACGCGATTGTTATATCGCCTGGCCAGAACAGCAAGTGGAAACGTGGATGACCAGCTATTATCAGCGGCTTGTCGATGCCGGTTTACTGGCTTGTACAAGCACGCAATTTAAACGTTGGTTTGACTTAATGGGCATGCAGCGCCACCTTAAGGCCATCGGTATTTTTTCCAGGCTGCATTTAAGAGATGGCAAATCCGGCTATCTTAACGACATTCCCCGCACCTTAAACTACGTGTCGCGCATTAGCGCCAGTTATCCTGAACTGGCAGAATTTTCAAGCTACTTAAACGACCACCTGATGCCTAATCAACGGTTGTCCGTATGAAAGCGATGATACTGGCCGCAGGACGCGGCGAAAGAATGCGTCCTTTAACCGATCACACCCCTAAGCCACTTTTACAAGTCGCAGGGAAGCCGTTGATTGTCCATACCATTTACCAATTAGTTGCCGCAGGTTTCACTGATATTGTTATCAACCACGCGCATTTGGGTCAGCAGATTGAAGAAGCACTGGGCGATGGCAGTGAGTTTGGTACTTATATCGCCTATTCTTCTGAGGCTGATGGCGCACTTGAAACTGCGGGGGGCATAGTGAAAGCCTTGCCGTTATTGGGCAACGCGCCATTTTTGGTGATCAACGGCGATATCGCCACTGATTTCCCCTTTGCCAACCTTAAAAATTTAACAGTTGATTTAGCGCATTTGGTGTTGGTTAATAATCCTGACCATCACCCACACGGTGATTTTTCTCTGGATAGCAACGGTTATGTGAATGATGGCGGCGCAGAAAAATTCACCTTTAGCGGTATTGGCGTTTATCACCCAGATTTATTTAAAGACACGCCACCTGGGAAAAGTAAATTGGCGCCTTTGTTGCGGGCGGCTATGGCGGATCGACGGGTTTCCGGGCAAAAGCATACGGGCTTTTGGATGGATATTGGTACGCCAGAGCGTTTGCAGGAATTGGATGTTTATTATCGGCAACAAGAAACCAACTGATTCATTAATCTAACCAATAAAATGCGGTATATGTAGAGATGCAAAATCTTGCGTCTCTACACGCAGCTCCTAGTTATAGAGCAAATTGATATTGTGCCCTACTCGCATAATCATTTTTTAAAAGCAATAAACTGCCGATAAGGCGAGTCGCCTTTCCAGGTAAAAGCTTCCGTGTAGTAGTGCATTAAAGCCAAATAGCCCAGTAATCCAACAGTAACTACCCGATAAAACTCCGTGCCAAAAAACAACTGCGATATGGCATTAACGACAGCATCGCCATACGCTTGCAACACAAATGCCAGCGCGAATGAAATAACCGGCAATACCACGAACACATGCACACCACAGCGTGCGGCGTAGCGATAAATAAAGTTTTTCGGTTGTTCATGATGCTTGTTGTAATCATGAGTAACATAAAAAATATAAGCAGTGGCATCATGCACAAAGCGCGGCACTAATATCGCCAAGAAATAATACTGCTGCACATACAAATAGAAACTGCTTAACACCAGCAATACATTTGACCACAAAAACCATCTCCCAAACGAACTGTGGACATACTGCTGCGCTTTAAGGGTACTCATGGCCAAAGCCAAGCATAAAACAGCGGCAATCCCCTTAAGCCAGTCGGTCTGCTCAACACTAAGACCCTGCCTTAAAAAAATACCGATATAAACACAAATACCTGCCACTACGCTTAGCCACAACACAAGATTGTATTCTCGATTAGGCAACCGGCAAATACCCCGTGCAATACCGTGTTGCTGCTTAAGGACGTGATACACCGTCCACGAGGCAACAACAACGTAAAGTACCCGATAAGGAATGAACAGATTACCCACAAAGTAAGCCGCAGCAATGGCAAACGTCATTAAAATAACGTGGCGTTTGTAGTGTGTTATATATTCAGTATTACTGACCAGTACAATCGCACTGGCGATAATATGCGGTGTGCCGAACATGATTTGGAATAAAATAAAATGGTACGGACTGCTAGGGAGGTTGTGCTGTAAATAATCTTGCCAGAACCAGTTATCAAAAAGCCTTAACAGCAAACAAGCGGGAATAATTGCGTATAATCCTAACAGTAGCTTAAATGAGACAGCGACTGTAGCATGAGCGGTTACTTCATGAGTTGAAATAGATTGAGCAGACATGATGGCATTTTTTATTTGTTTTATAATTAAATGAAGCCATAAATTACACCGCTTACTTAGTTCATTTCAATAGTCTTTATTCATTTTTTTTCACAATCACATGTCCTCAACTTTTCAGCTTCATCCGCGCCTACAGCAAGATTGCATCACTCTTGGCCATTTTCAATTGTGCCGATTATTATTGATGAATGACAGCCAATATCCGTGGTTTATTTTGGTGCCGCAAGTCGCTAATATTTCTGAAATTTATCAACTATCCAAATCTGAACGCAGCCAGTTGGGTGAAGAATCCAGTAACTTTGCCAAAATGCTCGCCGAAAGCTTTAAAGCCGACAAAATGAACATTGCTGCTATCGGTAATATAGTGCCGCAACTGCATATACATCATATTGTACGCTATCAAAACGACATAGCGTGGCCTGCGCCGGTGTGGGGGAAGTTTGCTGCTGTGCCTTATACAGACGAGCAATTATTAAATACGGTTAGTCGTGTGCAAAACTGGTTGAAGACTTATTCGGCAGTTGGCTTTGATGGGATTCCGATAGTGCTTAATTGATGTTTTGTGCTCAATGACAACGCTTGTAATACCCACCCATAATCAAAACACCAATGACTCCTGAACGCTTATCAGCTGCAACCCTACGGCGTATCCCTGTATTCATCATCAGCGGCTTTTTAGGCAGCGGCAAAACTACCCTGCTCAATCGTTTATTAAGCCATGCGCCCAAATCAGCCGTTATTATTAATGAATTTGGCGCAACAGGCATTGACCAACAAATACTACGCGAACATAAAGTTCCGTTATCAACCTTGGTGGGTGGTTGCCTATGTTGTCAGGTACGCGGCTCATTAGCGCCTATATTAAAAAATCTGCGCATGGCCTGGGATGTCGACAATAACTATTTTGAGCGGGTGATTATTGAAACCAGTGGCGTTGCCAATCCTGAGCCAATATTGGATATTTTATTAAAAGATCGCTGGCTGTCAGCACGTTATAGCCTGCAAAATGCTATCACGACAGTGTCAGCCATTATGGATGAGCAAAATTTTGAACGCTTCCCTGAGGTAACAGCTCAAATAGCCTGGGCAGATACCGTGATTTTAACCCAAAATGATTTGGCCGAAACCTGGCAACAGCAGCGCATTCAAGCAAAACTGAATCAGTTAGCGCCCGCTGCAACCTGCTTGATTGCTGTACAAGGTAAGATTGATCCTGATGTCATCTTGAACGCTGGCAAAAAATTTCGGCCACGACGGTATCATGAATTATCCGCGTTACCATCCCATGAATTCAGCAGCATCAGCGTACAGCTAACGACACCTATCTCTTGGGAGCGATTACACAACGCATTAACCTACCTAATGACACATTACAGTGAACAACTGGTACGCATAAAAGGCATGGTTTACACGACTGAACAAAATCAAGCTTTGATGGTAAACGGTGCGGCTGGAAAATTGTATCCATCCAGCTATTTACCGCCCCGATCTTCTGACGACGGTATTGGCCGCTTGGTGTTTATTAGTCATGGGGAAATAAAGGGCTTGGCAGAAACAGTGCAAGCTCAGTTGCTCTGAAGGCAACAGCTTGATTATACGCGTGTCAGCTTAGTAGACTTGGGTACGCAACACGCATACCCAAAGATGAAATGTGTTTTATTAGGTGTCAGCGACATCTATTTTTTTACGGCGATAATTATGGCCATAAAAGATTTCAGTCACTTCTTTTTGCAATTTCTTTTGTATGCCAGCCTTTTGCTCGTCACTCAAATTACTTTCTTTTTCAAACAGGTAATTTTCCAGCTCGGTTTCTTTGAGCATCATTTTGGTATGAAAAATATTTTCCTGATAGACGTTAACATCAATCATTTGATAGCTTTCTTGGGTATCTTTGGCAATATAATTCTGAATAGAGGTAATATTGTGGTCGATATAATGTTTTTTACCGGAGATGTCGCGGGTAAAGCCACGGACTTTATAATCCATAATGACTACGTCCGATTCAAAGCTGTGAATCAGATAATTTAGCGCTTTTAATGGCGAAATACGACCGCAGGTTGACACATCAATATCAGCCCTAAACGTACTGATACCATTATCCGGATGACTTTCAGGATAAGTGTGTACGGTAATATGGCTTTTATCCAAATGCGCCAGAATAGTATCTGGTAACGGCCCTGGCGATTGGCTGTGCATACTCGAGGGCAGTTCTACATTACCTTCTGAAATCAACATGGTGACGCTAGCGCCTTGCGGCTCATAATCCTGATGAGCGATATTGAGAATAGTTGCACCGATAATCTCAGCCACATCTTTAAGGATTTGTGTAAGCTTATCCGCATTGTAAGCTTCATCGATATATTCAATATAAGCTTGCTGTTGCTCGGCAGGCGCGTAACAAATATCGTATATATTGAAACTGAGCGACTTTGTTAGATTGTTAAAGCCGTGTAATTGCAATTTATTCAAACCAGTTAAACCTCGATAACTTTAAAATCATGGGTAATTTCTACCCCTGCCGCTCCCAGCATAATTGCTGCTGAGCAATATTTTTCTGCGGATAACTTAACCGCCCGTTCTACAGTGGCGTCTTTTAAGCCGCGACCTGAAACAACAAAATGTAAGTGCATTTTGCTAAAGACACTCGGTATAGCATCAACGCGTTCTGCCGTTACTTCAGTTACACAGCCGACCAGATCATTTCGGCCTTTTTGCAAAATGTGTACCACATCAAACGATGAACAACCGCCCACGCCCAGTAACAGCATTTCCATAGGGCGCATGCCAATGTTGCGTCCACCATGATCTGGTGGGCCATCCATTACCACGGCATGACCACTTCCTGTCTCGCCGACAAACATGACTCCATCTATCCATTTAATTGTTGCTTGCATGACACCTCCAGGCCATAAATGTCGCATAGGGTAGCATATAAATACCTAAATATTGATTTTTTGTTAAAATCGCATACTCTTAAAAGGATATATATGGATATGGAGTTTACATGAGCAATCCCCCCCCGATAAACACAGAAGAGCATTTAGCAAGGAATGAAATCGCATTAGAGCAGTTTTTAAAGCTTTGTCATAAAAAAACCTATCCGGCAAAAACGATTGTTATCCAACCCGGTGATGCGGGTGATAATTTACATTTTATCATTGAAGGATCAGTCAGCATTTGCGCAGAAGATAACAACAGCAGCCAAGAACTGGTTTTGGCGTATCTCAATAAAAACGAATTTATTGGCGAAATTGGTGTTTTTAAAAGCACCGCAACCCGTAAAGTAACCGTAAAAACCCGCACCGATTGCTATCTAGCCGAAATCAGTTATGAACGTTTTCACCACGCACTCAAGAATGAATTATCGGGTTACGCTATTGAGCTGCTCTATATTCTGGGTGCTCAGCTGTCAGCTCGGCTATTGGTGGCGCGACGTAATTTGTGTGATTTGGCGTTTATGGATGTTGAAGGCAGAATAGCCAAAACCTTATTGGATTTGTGCAAAGAACCGGATGCCATCACCCATCCTGACGGTATGCAATTGCACATTACCCGTCAGGAAATCGCCCGGATTGTTGGGTGTTCAAGAGAAATGGCCGGTCGCGTACTTAAAGAACTGGAAGATAAAAAACTAATCACTGCGCACGGCAAAACCATAGTGGTTTTTGGGACGCGTTAATTTAATGGCTTGCAAGTAGAGACGTAAAATAGGGCGTCTCTACTCACCTAATTGGGCTACACACATAAGACGGGACACTCAATAAGGCACACCGTTCGGCCTGAGCTTGTCGAAGGGTGTACGGTGTGCCGCTCATGGTTCGACAAGCTCACCACGAACG
>NZ_JAYTLQ010000042.1:0-174872 GCF_043729335.1 Crenothrix sp.
GTTGCAGCAGGTCGTGGTCGCTTAGTCTCATGGGTGATAATGTACAATTTTTTTAGGCGACGTGGTGATTTTTTAATTTAGAGGGGTCTGAATTTTTACAATATTAGCAGCCACACATTAGCCAACTTATTAGCTTGGTTTGGTATTTTATCGATTTTTAGTGCCTGGTATTTTTTTGATAACAAAAAAATACTTTTCCCATCGTGGTGGGCGCTAATACCAACCCTCGGGGCGGCATGTTTAATTATGGCCGGCGAAAACGCCTGGTTTAATAAGCATATTTTAGCCAGTAAAATAGCCGTTGGTATTGGCTTAATTAGCTATCCTCTGTACTTATGGCACTGGGTGTTATTGAGTTTTATACGTATTACTGAAATAGAAAACCCTAAGCCATTAATAAAATTACTGCTCATATTAATGAGTATTATTTTAGCCTGGGCCACGTATTATTTTGTTGAAAAAAAAATCCGTTTTCATAAAAATAATAATATAAGTCTTTATTTGTTTATAGCTTTAATTTCAATAGGATCATTGGGATATATCGTTCAACAACAAAAAGGTTATCCGAGTCGATTTAAAGATTATAATGGCAGCATTGCTCAAATAACACCAGATACGGATATCACAATAAAAAATGGAATTTTATTTAAAGAATGCCAAGCAAAATTTCCTAATGCCGATTTTTGCTTAATTCAAGATAATAAAATGCCACCAACAGCATTATTAGTGGGCGACAGCCATGCACATCATCTGTACTCTGGCTTGATAAAACATACGGCATTAACAGGTGGAAATCTTTTGAATTTAGGCGTGGGCGATTGTTTTCCTTTTTTTGATAACTCGAATTATCCTAATGAGAAATGTCGTCCACTGGTAAACCAAGCTTTAGAATTAGCGGTTGCAAACCCTTCAGTAAAAACCATTATATTAGCGGGGCGGGCTTTAACAGACATTAATGAACAAACATTTCTACCTAAAAAACACCTGGGATTTTTTCCCAATATAGATTCAGAAGCAACCATAGAATATGATCCGTATGTCTTATTTAAAAAGGGCATGAAAAACACCTTGCAGCGTTTAATAAACACCCATAAAACAATTATTTTTGTGCTTGATATACCTGATTTGGAATTTGAACCAGCGGTGTGCATCAGCCGTCCGTGGCGGCTTAGCGGCGTGGCTACTAAAATCCCCTGTGCCATCCCACGCTCCCACGTAGATAAGCGTCGGCATAAATATATTAATATGATCAAAAACGTACTGAAGCAATTCCCAACCGTTAAAGTTTTTGATAGCTTACCTGCTTTCTGTGATTTAAATTATTGCTGGGCAAGTAAAGACGGAAAAATACTCTATCAAGATAGCAACCATTTGAATAATTCCGGTGCCATTCATCTTGGTGAATATTTTATATTAAATAATAAGTAATAATTTTTTACAACTTACAAAACCATTATTAAAAAAGAATTTTTATATTAATTAATCAACGGATACCTAATCAATTAAAATGAACAGTATGAAATCACAGGTTATTGATGCACAAATTACCCCGGAAGGTCGCCTTGATGTTTTATCAAAAGCGGAAGTCAGTAAATTGCTTGATACCAGTCAGGGCGGTTTATATCAAATATTTCGTAATTGTTCGCTGGCAGTATTAAATTGCGGCAGCACTACCGACAACGGCAAGGAGCTACTGGAACGTTATCAATCGTTTGAAATCCGTGTTGTGCAGGAACAACGTGGCATTAAGCTGGAAGTCATCGGTGCGCCTGCTCATGCGTTTGTTGACGGCAAAATGATCAAAGGCATTAACGAACATTTGTTTGCCGTACTGCGCGACATTATCTACATCAGCGATGAAATCAACGATAACCCCCGCTTTGATATGGCGACATCGCGTGGTATTACCGATGCCGTGTTCCATATCCTGCGCAATGCCAATAGCTTGCACAGCATGACTAACCCGAATCTGGTGGTGTGCTGGGGCGGGCATTCCATCAACCGTACAGAATACGAATATACCAAGCTGGTCGGCCATGAAATGGGCTTACGCGGCTTGAATATCTGCACGGGCTGTGGCCCCGGTGCCATGAAAGGCCCCATGAAAGGTGCGGCTATTGGTCATGCCAAGCAACGCATAAAAGATGGTCAATATATTGGCATTACCGAACCTGGCATTATTGCGGCGGAATCGCCTAACCCTATAGTTAATCAACTGGTTATTCTGCCGGATATTGAAAAACGCCTGGAAGCTTTTGTACGTACTGGACACGGCATTGTGGTATTTCCTGGCGGCGCAGGTACCGCTGAAGAAATCCTCTATATTCTGGGAGTGTTATTACATCCTGATAATCAGGACATGCCGTTTCCTTTGATATTTTCAGGCCCTGCCAGTTCAGCCAGTTACTTTGAGGAAATTGACAACTTTATAGCCGGAACATTAGGCAAAAAAGCCCAGCAACGCTACCAGATTATTATTGATAATCCGGTGCAAGTTGCCCGTGAAATGCAAGCAGGCATCGCACAGGTGCGGCATTTTAGAAAACAAACTGGTGATGCTTACTATTTTAATTGGCTATTAAAAATAGACAGTGCGTTTCAGCAACCTTTTATACCGACCCACGAAAATATGAAAAACCTGGCGCTACATAAAAATCAGGAAGCGCATTTGCTGGCGGCTAATTTGCGCTGTGCATTTTCAGGGATTGTGGCCGGTAACGTTAAAGATGCGGGTATTCGCGCTATTGAACAATACGGTCATTTTGAAATAAACGGCGATAAAGACATCATGCAATTAATGGATGCCTTATTAGGCTCTTTTGTTAGCCAGCATCGTATGAAATTGCCGGGCAAAAAATACACGCCTTGCTATCAAGTGTTAACTTAATGGCATACGTAGAGACGCAGATTTTGCGTCTCTACATCCAAAGCGGGTATTTATTTTATTCTTTACGCGAGAAATTAGGTTCAATAGGCTTTGCCTTTTCTTGTACGCATGTATAAGCAGCACTTTTAAATTTAATAATTAAAGACTGTGGATCTTCATGCTCGCCAACAAACTTTTCTGCTTCTTCATCGGTTAAGGTTTTTGAGACTTCCTTAGTAATACAGGCACACTGTTCGGTAAAACGCTTTTCATCATCTTCTTTATTAACAGAATTTTTCAACTCGCGTTCAACACACTGTGCCGTAAAATCATGTTCAAACTTTAAACGTTCTACTGCTGTCACTTCGTTATCGGGTTTGACATCAAAGGTTTCGTATTCTTTTTTAGCAGCGGGTTCAGGCACAGAATCGGCTGTTGATGCCGCTGTTTTAGCGGGCGCTGGCGTTTTATCTTCTGAACAACCGCTAACACCTAGGGCTATCACTGCACCCGTTAAGGCAACAAACAAAGATTTTTTTATAAATTTATTCATAATTTTTCTGAATTGTAGTAATGAGATTTGTAAAATAAAGCTAAGGTCTATTGTATTACAACCGGAACACCGGTACGCCATTCAATTCATAAAATAACATCCAGGCCTACAGATTTGAAGTATTTACTGGTCGTTACGCTAAAAACTTAACAAACATGACTTGTCATTTATGCGATAATTTGTAAATTTAACCGCTATCGTAAGGCTTAACAAATGACAGCACTGGTTGGCATTATTATGGGCTCCACTTCTGATTGGGAGACCATGCGCTTTGCCGCAGAAACCCTTGAACAGCTGGGCATTCCGCATGACGTTGAAATCGTTTCTGCACACCGCACACCTGACAAACTATTTCGTTATGCCGAAACAGCGCAAAGTAAAGGCCTAGAGGTGATCATTGCCGGTGCCGGTGGCGCTGCCCATTTACCAGGGATGACGGCTGCTAAAACCCTCGTGCCGGTTTTAGGGGTTCCGGTGCAATCCAAAGCATTAAACGGCATGGATTCTTTGTTATCTATCGTACAAATGCCCGCCGGAATTCCGGTAGGTACGTTAGCCATAGGCAAGGCGGGGGCTATTAATGCCGCGTTGCTAGCTACCGCCATTATCTGCAATAAGCATATCCAATATCGCCCAGCGTTAGAAAACTTCCGTACGGCGCAAACCGAAACTGTGCTCGCTCACGCTGATCCACGGGATACTATTTTATGATAGTTGGTATATTGGGAGCCGGCCAACTGGCCAGAATGATCGCTTTGGCGGGTTATCCTTTAGGGTTAAAATTTATTTTTCTTGATCCATCAAAAGATTCTTGCGCCACGGGCTTGGGCGAGCATTTGCATGGCGCTTATGATGATCCGGAATTGCTGCAACAACTGGCGCAACGCGCTGACGTGGTCACCTATGAGTTTGAAAATGTACCCGCTGATGTCGCTGCATTTTTGGCTTCGCATACGCAAGTGCATCCCTCCCCCAAAGCATTGGCGGTAGCGCAAGATCGTTTGGTGGAAAAAACTTTCTTTAACAGTATTGATATTCCTACGCCGCTGTATGCGCCGGTAGACAGCCTTGAAGCCTTAGAAGCTGTGATGCCAACTATTGGCTGGCCAGCAATTTTAAAAAGCCGCACCCAGGGTTATGACGGTAAAGGTCAATCTGTTCTTAAATCAATGGCTGATTTACCCGCCGCTTGGCAGTTACTGGACGGTGTGCCAGCTATTGTTGAGGCTTTTGTGGCTTTTAATCGGGAAATTTCGATTATTGCTGCTCGTAATGTCGAGGGAGAAGTGGTTTTTTATCCGTTATCAGAAAACTTACACCGTGGCGGTATTTTGCGCGTTGCCCAAAGCCGCGAGGGCGATCCTATGCAACAGCAAGCCGAAACCTATGCGTTGCGCTTGCTGGAAGCTTTGGATTATGTCGGTGTGCTGGCGTTAGAATTATTTGAAGTCAATGGCCATCTCATGGCCAATGAATTTGCCCCACGAGTACATAACTCCGGCCACTGGACGACTGAAGGCGCAGAAACCAGCCAGTTTGAAAATCATTTACGCGCCATCGTTAACTTGCCTTTAGGTTCCACGGCGGCCGTGGAAAAATCGGCAATGATTAATTTTATCGGTGGCCTTCCAGACAGCGCAGAAATCCTTAGCATTACGCAAGCCCATCTGCATTTATATGACAAAGCGCCAAGAAAAGGCCGCAAAGTTGCCCATGCTACCGCACGCGCCAAAACGTCTGAACAATTGGCTGGCATTGTTAACCAGCTGGTGGCTCTGGCGAATAAAGTGGATGACACGTAGACACTTCCGTGGGTGCGTCAAAATCTCGCACAAAAGAACGAATATGCACATCCTGCTGCGGATAGGGAATGCTGATATTATTTTCCCGTAGTGCTTTTTCAAGGCGCATGTGCAAATCATGAGTCGCTGACAGGCGACTGGACAATTCCCCGACATAAATACGAATGGAAAAATTTAACGAGCTCTCGCCAAATCCCGTAAAAATCACGCTTGGCGGTGGCTCTTTAAGTATTAATGAGGTCTCCTGTGTAGTTTTCAACAATACGCTGTGGGCAAGCTCTACATCAGATCCATAAGCAATGCTAATAGGAATAACAATACGCGTGGTGGCATCGGTTAAAGTCCAGTTAGTCAGTTGGCTGGTTATAAAAGTCTTATTGGGAACAATAAGTTCTTTTTGATCAAAATCGATCAGCGTAGTTGCCCGCATTTGAATGCGACTTACTTTACCGCTAACAGCGCCAATGGTGACCGTATCGCCTACCCGTATGGGCCGCTCGAATAATAAAATAATACCCGATACCAAATTGGCAAAAATTTCTTGCAACCCAAAACCCAAGCCCACACTGAGCGCGGCCACCAGCCATTGCACTTGTGACCAACTGCCTCCCAACTCATTCGCCACCGAAATAAAACCAATAGCAATTAACACATACTTTGCCAATTGGTTGATGGCATAACGCCCACCGGCTTCAATGGATACGCGCCTAAACACCAGTATTTCCATTACCCCTGAAAAGTTACGCACAGACACCACGGTAATAAAAAAATACCAGCCCGCTAACAACAGATTGGTGAGGGTAATGGCTTGATAGCTTTCCTGATTATCTTTTTTAACCAAGTGCTGCCACAGCTCAATGTGATCCAGGAAAGAAAATGCCGGTAAAATATTTTTCCAAATCAACCAGCCACCGGCAATCAGGCTAAAGCTGATAAGCACATGCACGATTCTTAGGGTTTGGGCGTTAATTTTAGGAATATCCAGCTGCTGCTCATCAATCGGTAATATGGGGTCATCCCCGCCTGTGCTTGTTACCGATATTTTGTCATGTAATGCGGCGGCGGCTTTTCGTCGTTGTCTGGCATTTTTTAAAGCCAGTTGCCGATTAACCAAGGTTATCCAGCGAATAGCCAGTTCGTGAAAAATAACCAGTATAAATGTTAAGCGCAGGGTAATAATTAACTTTTGTTGCAACTCCAGGGCACTCAAATAAAATCCCGCCACTGCAAAACCTATGATAATCAGGGGCGCTAAAATGGCCGCGCCATACCAGACGTAACGTAATTTTGCTATCCAGCCATTCGGTTCATTTTTAATATAACCCTGAAGCAAGCCGTTGGTTGGGTGCAATGAACGCGCCAAGAACACCATAATCGCTGTCATGGTGACAATTAACGCTAAACGTCCCAAACTATCGCTATAAGTAGATACGTTGGCAGCGCCGGTTACACTGATAACAAATACACCCGGCACAATAACAAAACGTAACCATCTTAGCTGAGAACGCAATAAATCAGCCGTATGTGCCTGCCATTGAAAATGCTTGCGCGCGATACCGTAAGGCGCAAACACAATATAAAAAAATTGTATAAAAAACAACGGCAGAGCAATAGCTTTTAAGCCCTCCCCTATGGCTTTGTTAAACTCAAAGCTAGGCACAGAACCGCTGATAACCCATCCTAAATAACGGC
The DNA here is from genome assembly GCF_043729335.1 of Crenothrix sp. Taxonomy (NCBI): domain Bacteria; kingdom Pseudomonadati; phylum Pseudomonadota; class Gammaproteobacteria; order Methylococcales; family Crenotrichaceae; genus Crenothrix; species Crenothrix sp. The sequence continues at coordinate 6,914 of NZ_JAYTLQ010000042.1, forward strand.
TGATGACCGGTAAGGGCAATACCAGCAACAAATTATAAGACAAGGCGTTGAGGGTGTTATCAATACTATCCGTATAGGTTTTTTCAACTTTTTCATTGACGGTAACTAATTGTTTTTTAGACCACTTATGACTGGTGTATAGCAACCCAAGGCTGAGCAAGGCAATAAAACTTAAAAAAGGATTATAAAGCGCATTTTTTAAGGTATTAACAATCAAATTTGTCCAATTAAACGGCGACAAAAACCACTGAACCGTCTCATAAAGACCGACGACATAATGTAAATTTATCGGCTCGGAACTGGGTACCCATAACAAGCGTTCATCCAGATAAGTCGCAAAATGTTTGGCCTGGATAGTCATTTGTTGATGGGCAAAATCAAAATCACCCAACACCCGTAAATAAGTTGAATACGCCGTAGACAATTTGTTTAACAAATCCTTTTGGTTATTTAATAAATCTCGTAATTCAGCTTGAATCATCATGCGCTGATTTTTGGGCAAATCGTGCTTAACCTGAGTAGCCATCACATTTTTCAGTTCGGCATCGATATCGGCCAATTGTTTGAGGCGATCCTCAATTTTAAACTGCTCCAGGCTAGTGAATGCTGTTTCACTCTGCATCGCTTCCGATTGCATTTCAAATTCATCTTTGCTGGTTAAATTGCGCCGTTGTTCGCGTAAAATTTTGCCTAACGCCGGACTTAATCCCGCCAGACGAATCTTTTTTTCTGCACTTTTAAAGTCCGCTTCTATTTCCTGAGTTTTAGCGTCAATCTTATTTTTTTGCTGGGTATATTGTTCGATTTTGGTGGTAATTGCCTGTAAGTCGCGGCTGTGTTGAATATTTTGCCGGGTGCTGGCTTGAATCAATGGATGCTTGCCTTGCGTGGATTTTTCCGCTTGCGTCAGTGCATCCTGAACATTTTTAGCTTCTTGCTGGCGGCGCTCAGTTAAAGTAGATTCCAGGGTTTCCAGCACTGGCATCAGTACTTTTTTCTGACTGTTAGCTAACTGCAATTTAGTTTTCAGTAACTCTACCCGGATGGGATTACTGAGCGCTTCCGCCTCCAGCATTTTCAAATCGGCAAGCCGGGCATCGCTCAAGGTTTTTAAATAGGTTTGTTGTGCTTCACTCTCTTGTTTTGGCGCGCCATTATTACTGGGGGTTGCTAATTTTTTGCTAGTCGCATCAATCTCCTGCTGTGCAAGAACCGTCTCTTCATGAATTTGTTGTGGCCGACCTTGCTGGATAGCAATATCATTTTCCAGCTGTTTAATTTGTTCATCTAAGCCATTAATTTTATTTTTTTCAATCACCAGGCGCTGATCTAACTCATCAATGGAAATATTGTCAATATCTTCACTGCTGGGTTTACTGGATTTTACTTGTAACTGTTCCAGTTCTTTTTGTGTTTTTTTAATATCTCCTGGCGCAGTTTTGCTGGCTTCCTTATAGCTTAGCGTGCGTTTTTTATAATCTTCTTCGGCATCAACATTGTCTTCTGCCGCATGGTAAAACTTGAGTAATTTGGTTTTTAGCGCTTCATCAAAATCTTGCCGATTGGTTATATTATCTACTTTGACGCGCAACGACTCTTTAGTAATAGCAAAGTTGGCGCTATCTTTGTTGGTATCTGCGAGGGTATTTTCAGCCCAAATTGAAGGCGCGACAAAGCTCATCAATACCCACAATAAGGTGATTTTAAAAAAGGTCATGCGCGGTAAATCCATAATTTTCATGCAGTAGCGTTTACTCAAAAAGGTTTAATTGAATGGTAACCGTTCAGTCCCCCTCTTTTTCAAAGGGGGAGGTGAACGCATACATTGAATGCTGTTATTTATTACTCAGGTTACGATTTCGTAAAAAACGCCGAGTCATTTAAAAAGGTGGTTATGCTGTTTATTTTAGTAAACCAGCTATCAATCGCTTATACATAACATTTTGATAACAATGGTTTTTAAGTGCGATGCCTTGTAATGGCATTCTTTTTGATAACGGCTCCGTGTTTTAAATAAATCTAATCCCAGCACTGCCTGTTCATTTTGAAGCTGTGTTTAATAACAGTTTAGCATTCAATTCTTAAATCAAATTTAACAAAAGCCGCTAGCTGATTATTGTATAGTGGCCAATTTTTAAGGATGTTGCTGTGACAGAAACTGACGTTATCATCATTGGCGCGGGCGCATCAGGTTTAATGTGTGCCATTGAAGCTGGCAAACGCGGCCGCAAAGTGCTGGTTTTAGACCATGCCAATAAGCCCGGTAAAAAGATTTTAATGTCCGGTGGCGGGCGCTGCAATTTCACCAATTACAGCATTGAACCGGAGAATTTTATCTCTAATAATCCGCATTTTTGTAAATCTGCCTTAACGCGATATACACAATGGGATTTTTTGGCGTTAATTGAAAGCTACCAGATTGCTTTTCATGAACGTGAACATGGTCAGTTATTTTGTAATGACAGCGCTAAAGATATTCTTAACATGCTGCTAGCCGAATGCCATAAAGCAGGCGTTGTCATTCAGTTAAATACCGTTATTACTGAAGTCAAGCACAGTGGCGATGCTTTCTTATTGGCAAGTCATCAAGATCGTTATTGCTGCGCATCATTAGTTATCGCTACCGGTGGATTGTCGATTCCAAAAATGGGCGCTACGCCTTTTGGTTATAAAATTGCCGAGCAATTGGGTATAAAAGTGTGGCCAACGCGGGCAGGCTTGGTGCCCTTTACTTTGCAGCCGGATGACAAAGACACTTTTTCACCGTTATCGGGTATTGCTATAGCGTGTGTAGTCAGCAATGCACGCCAAAGCTTCCATGAGAATATTCTACTCACGCACCGTGGTTTAAGCGGCCCGGCCATTTTACAGATGTCATCTTATTGGCAATCGGGGGAAGCGGTTATGGTTGATTTACTGCCCGATTTGGATATTGAACAGCTGTTAAAAACCAAGCGTCAGCAAAAGGCCAAGAATATTCTGAAAACCATTTTGGAAAATTATTTACCCAAAAGGCTAATCGGTTGCTTATTTAGCGAAGAATTACTGAGCCTGTCTTTGCAGGATTGTTCCGATAAACATATTGCAGCGGTTGCCACGCAGTTGCATCAATGGTCACTTAAACCCAATGGCACGGAAGGTTATCGCACCGCCGAGGTAACCTTGGGCGGCGTTGATTGTGATGCTATTTCTTCCAAAACCATGGCCAGCAAAGCAATACCTAATCTTTATTTTGTTGGGGAAGTGATGGATGTTACCGGTTGGTTAGGCGGTTATAATTTTCAGTGGGCGTGGTCATCGGCTTGGTGTGCGGGGCAGTATGTTTAAATTCTATTTCGCCGCGAACGACTTTTTAAAACTGTCCCGTCTTAAGTTGACAGCCCTTTTTTGATATTAATTAAACTATGTTATTTAACACACTTTTAATGCGTGATATGACACATTTTTTATTTTAAACAATAATTTCAATTACTTAAAATGCTAAACACCCTTAATAGATGCGTTATTTAACATATTTATGTGTTAAATAACGCCAAACTGGTTTTGTTATGGCTTTTCTGATCACATAAAAGTACAGAAAATACATAAAAAAACGCTACTGAAAATAAGGGGGAATAATATTTTTTATAAAAATACCATTATATTCAAAATAATATAACTTAAATCTACAATAAAACTGCAATTTAAAAAACATGGCATGACTAATGCTTTAATTTAGCCATGTTGATTAAAAATAAGCCATCGATTTTGTCGCCCAAAAATAACACTGCTACTATGAAATTAGGCATGCTTGGGTGGGCGTTTGTGTTTTGGATATTTTCTGGAATAGTTTCAGCCGATGACGCCAGCGTCAGCTTAATTATCTCCAAGGACATAACAACGGCATTGCAGCTAGAAGCCAGACAAGCCCCTTTAGCGCAGGTGCTAGATAAAATAACCCAAACTACCGGCGTATCTATCCATTATTCAGTTTTACCTGAAGGCCGTGTTACTGCCACTTGTGTGGGCGCGACCTTAAGGCAGATTCTGGAATGTGTGCTGAACCACAAAGCAGATTTAATTTTCCGCTATCCCCATAAAACCGTGTGGCATACGCCAAACAATGCACTTGAAGAAGTCTGGGTGCTAGGCGCAAAATTTGATGCCATTTCGCCAGCGGTAAGCTCAGCCGACTGCGAAGCAACACTATTGCAACAGCAAAATCAATTACAGGCAATGCGCAACCAAAAACCCACAGACGCTAGCAGTCTGGATCAAACTGATGCCATGCTTAAACTGGCACAATCAAAAGATCCGGCTGAGCGTTCACAAGGGATTGGTGGCTTGCTGGCTGAAGGTAAACCTGGCGACCCCACCATAAAAGCAACCTTAGAAGCGGCATTATCCGACAGCAATGCCGATGTGAGGGCGCAGGCCATATCCAGTTTTGCGCACCGTAATGAAGAAGGCACAGAAAGCGCGTTACAAACCGCCCTGCAAGATGAATCTGTTGATGTGCGGGTTATGGCGGTTGACAGTGCGCGCAATAATACTGCCTTGTTACAACAAGCATTGCACGACAAAGATGAGATTGTGCGTTCTTTAGCGGCGTTAAAACTTGAAAGCTTGAACACAGAAAATACGCGCTAATCATGACATAATGCCTGCCGTTAAAAACGGGAGGCTCAATAAAAAAGCTTTCCCGTTAGCTTTTTTGGAGAAACGGAAATGAAATAACAAACGAAAACAACAGCTTTCGTTTGTTTGTAGTGATGATTTCAGGATGAAATGATCGGTATTTTTTAATTTATCGTTAGTTTTCTAACGTGATGAGGAACAGCATGAAAAAAACAGTTTTACACAATATGGTCACCGTAACAGCACTTTTAGCAGCCATAAGTTATGTCGGCACGGCTTCTGCACACTCTGCAAACGGTGCATTGAAAGCTGGAGCAGGCTCGGTTGATGTGTATCAAACCACGTGTTCAAAAGGAACAGGAGGAGCAACAGGTAAGTTTCTTACCAAAGTAAAAGCGGCAACAAAGGGCGTTTTAGTGAGTATCCAGGCTTCTAAAGGCAAGCTGGCTTCTCATACTACTGATGCTTTAGGCGGTAATGCCGCTTACAGCCCAGATGCCATCATTAAAAGTGGCGGCGAAGGTGTCTACACTATTTTGGTAGATAAAAGTGGCACTGGGCCAATAAACTACGTGCTTGAGGCGCATTGCCAAACCGCAAGCGGTGCACATAGCGGCCAAACGGAGCCTGTGCAAGTTCAAAATCAGTAAATGTTATTATTATAAAAGCGACCGTGCTGATTTAGTTCTGTCGTTGTAGGTTGGTTTAGCGTGGTTTAATCGGTATCATAATGCCGATAACCACGCTAATCTGACTTGAGTCAGCTTAGGCAATATTGTAATAACTCATAAGAAGGCAAGCTATGATTGCACGGATATTAACCTTGTTCTGTATTCCTTTAGCACTAGCAGCATCGTTCGCTATCAGTGCAGAAGAAATCAATAAGCCAACCCCCGCTTGTCTGTTAACTCCGATTGAAGGAGGGCAAGCTTACGATTTGCAACAACTCAAAGGTAAAGTCGTTTATATCGACTTTTGGGCTTCCTGGTGTGCATCGTGCGCAAAATCTTTTCCGTATTTAAACACCTTAAATGATACCTTTAAAGATAAGGGTTTACAGGTAGTAGGCATCAATGTCGATGAAAATAGCCAAGATGCTAAAACATTTTTGCTTAGCCATCCGGCTCAATTTACGGTAGCGGCGGATGCTAGCAAACAGTGTGCAACGGGGTTTGGTGTTGAGGCTATGCCTTCCACGTTTCTTATTGATAAAAAAGGTGTCATTCGCTACGTACATTTAGGCTTTCGCCCCGGAGAAACCGCTGATCTTCAACAAAAGGTTGAACAATTATTGGCAGAACGTTAAAGCCAGCGTCTGATATTAATAAAGCGTGTACTAAGAGGCTAACCATGAAAACTAGACAATGTCTGCCATTATTATTGTGTGTAACGTATTTAGGGCTATCGGGATGCACTGCTGTACAGCCGTGGGAACGAGGTAATCTGGCCAAGCCCCACATGGCAGCAGACGCTAATATTTTACACAGCAGCTTAACTCAACATAATTATAGTAGCCGTGAAGGTTCGGCAGGTGGAAATAGTGCAGAAGGCGGTGGGTGTGGCTGTTACTAAGCTAAAAATTACAACAAAATGTAAACCAAAAAGATCAGCAAGTGCATCGCTACACGCATTAACAGCCGCAGCCTTGGCGTTACCTGGATTAATAGCCATGCCAGCGTTTGCGGCCGATGAAGAAGTCAGTTTTCAATATGGCCATTATCAGGAAGGCAAACGCCAGTTATTTGATTCAAAAAGCCAGCTTAACCCGATTGAGGTGGATAGTCTGCAAGGCAGTGCTAAAGTAAAATTAGCCGAACGCATTAGATTTGCCTTTAATTACACACAAGATACCTGGTCGGGTGCAACGCCTATTACCACAGCGCCGCTAGTTAGAGATGGCAATAGCTTGCAAAACGCTGACATTAATTCTGGAGCATCGCCTTATATTGGAAATACTTCAGGCGTTTTTGATAAAAACTTTAATCCTCTTAAAGTCGACACCCCAGGTTCCATTGATGCTAACGTTATCGGTAAAGATACGCGTCTAGTGCATACTTTATCTTTCGCCTCTCCAGAAACCCGTAAGCAAGGTGATTTTAAATTAAGTTATGATTGGGATAATGCTGCTGTAGATATGGGCGGCGGTATTTCTATCGAAAACGATTATGAATCTCGCTTTGGCAATCTGGCCGGACGTTGGGATTTTAATCAAAAGCTCACCAGTGTCAGCGCTGGAGTCAGTTATACCAACAGCCATACCCATGCCATGGTCGATCACGACGCAGAGCCTTACTTTTTTACAAAAGGCAAACTTAACCCGTACCAGAATGAAACTCATTTGATTCCGGGCGCTAATGGAACTTCAAATAGAGTTATTGATGGCAATAGGGAAGATTGGGCAACGCATTTAGGATTAACTCAAATCTTAAATAAAAATGCTTTGGTTAATTTCAATCTGGGTTATACCTACAGCAGTGGTTTTATGGAAAATCCCTACAAGGCAGTGACATTTATATTTGTAGATCCAAAGTCTATTTTGCGCCCTGATGGTAACTACAATGGCAATTATGCCGCATTGCTTGAACAGCGGCCGAACGAGCGTAATCAATGGACGGAAAGCCTACGCTACGTGCAACATATTGATGCCCTGGATGCGGCTTTACATGTTGACTACCGGTTTTTTCATGATGACTGGGGCATTAACGCTCATACCTTTGAGCTAGATTGGGGACAGCCTTTAGGTAACGGTTGGACGATTACCCCTAAGTTTCGCTATTACTCACAGAGCGCCGCTGATTTTTATCAGCCGGTATTTCTATCCAAACAAGGCTTACCAGGATCGCCCGTATTAGGCCCGGACGGTCTTGGAACGGATAAAAACTACAGCGACATAAATCCACGCACCTTACCCAGTAATTACTCCAGCGATCAACGTTTGTCAGGCTATGGTGCGCTCAGTGGCGGCGTAACCCTTAGTAAGCAATTTGCTAAGGGTGTTAATTTTGAGGTGGGCTTTGAATATTATACCCATGCCGGTTCGTTAAAATTAGGCGGTGGCGGTGAAGGCAGTTATGCAGACTTTAATTATTACGTTGCCAATGCGGGTATGAAGGTTAATTTGGATGCACTGGTAACAGCCAGTAATGGACACGGCCATAGCCGCTCCGATCATCATGAGGGACACAGTGGACACGGGAGCCATGCACCTGCCGGTGTAATGTTCGATCATGCTCTGCATAAAGCGGGTTATATAATGCTGGGGTATCGTTATATGTATGGCAATCAATCTGGCAATACCTTGCACGGTGACAGTATCGCCAAGGATTCGGATACTTTTAAGCAGGGCTGTGCTAATAATTCCTGTAGCACAACCCCCACTTACATGACCATGCACATGCACATGCTTGATCTCATGTATGCGCCCACCGATTGGTTAACATTAATGTTAATGCCGCAGTTTGTTGATATGAATATGGATATGCGTCAGCTTAAGGATGCGCCCATTGATCCAAACATGCATATACACCAAGGTGGCCATAACACCGGCGGTGTCGGTGATACCGGCATGTATGCCATTACTAAATTATTCGACAAACCAGGTCATCACATCAATTTAAGTTTAGGCGTTAGCGCACCTACCGGCGATGTGGGTGTAAAACTGCGGGATACGCATCAACAAGGTGATCTTTTCATTCATTACGGTATGCAGTTGGGCAGTGGCACTTGGGATTTTAAGCCCGCGATTACTTACACCGGCGAGCTGGATCGGTGGTCATGGGGCGCACAAGCCAGTGGCACCAAGCGCCTGGAAAGCAAAAATTCTTCAGGCTTTGCCTTTGGCGATATTTTTCAGGCCACCGCTTGGAGCGGCTATAACCTGACCAACTGGCTGGTTGCCTCGATACGTGGTGTTTATACCGTACAGGGGACAATCAAAGGTGAGTTTAATGGACCCCACTTTGGCGATGGTGCTGAGGGTCGCGCGTGGGGTGGCTCTGCGGATTATACGGGCAACTACGGCGGACGCTTTTGGGACGTTGGTTTTGGTTTGAGTACAATGATTCCCGGCGGGGATCTGCGAGGAAACCGCCTGAGTTTTGAATGGTTGCAACCCGTGCATACCGATGTTAACGGTTTTCAGGTAGAGCGTGACGCGGCCTTATCGGCAACCTGGAGCTATATGTTTTGAGGCACTTAATATCTGTACGTAATTGTAACTTGGATACGCGTATTGAATGATATTTTACCGTCGATCATTTAACACCATGAATTTGTACTGTGATATACAGCTTTTCGCTATCACTCACAGACAAGCCGAACAAGTTGCTGATATTGCCATAGCTTGTCTGGAGTAATACTATATCTCGATATCACCCTGCATTTGCTATACTGTTCACCTAGTTAATTAACTTGGAGAAAACCCATGAAAATAAAATTGCTGATTACTCTACTTTTGACTTTTGGTTTACTGGCCGCCTGCAGCGAAATGAACCCGCATCCTATGGATATGAGTCTGGCCGTGCAAAACGCTGAATCTAAAGCCGATCATGAGGCTCTGGCGAAACACTATGAAGAAGCAGCGAAAGAAATGCAGAGTAAAGTTGAAGAACACAAGAAGCTTCTTAGTCAGTATCAGTCAAAAAGCTATCTCTATGGGAGACAGGCGCAAGATCTTAAAATGCATTGTCAAAGGCTGATTGATGTGTATGAAAAAGCTGCCGAGGAAAACTTGAATATGGCGAATATGCATCACCAAATGTAAACACCTCTTACAAACGAGGGAGTGATAATATCTCCATTCCCTCGCGATGCAAAAGCCTCTTTTAAGTTTTGAGCGCTTACTCCAGTACATGTTAACGGTTACCGAGTAGAACGCGATGCCGTATTATTGGCAACCTGGAGTTACAGTTTTGAAGTCATTAGCATCGGCTCGGTAATGATCTTTTACCAACGTGCCTTTAACGCAATGGGTTCGCCCTGCGACATACAGCTTTTTGCCGCCACACATGCACAAGCACTGCACGTCGCTAACATTGTCATTGCCGATGTGCAGCGTTTGGAGCAGCGCTATTCTCGCTATCGCCCCGACAGTTTTTTAAGTGACATTAACCGCGTTGCGGCGGTGGGTGGTTCAATCACTGTTGATGAAGAAACCGCCAGCCTGCTAAATTATGCCACCGCCTGTTACAAGCAAAGCAATGGCTTGTTTGACATTACTTCCGGCATCTTACGTAAAGTCTGGCGTTTTAATACCGGTTGTGTGCCACAAGCTCACGAGGTTGAAGCCTTGCTGGATAGAGTCGGTTGGCACAAACTGCGCTGGAAATCACCGGTACTCACCTTCCCTAGTGCTGGGATGGAAATCGATTTTGGCGGCGTAGTAAAAGAATACGCAGTTGATCGTGTTGCTGCCCTTTGTTGGGCATCAGGCATACGGCACGGGGTGATAAACTTGGGCGGTGATATTAAAATCATCGGCTCACGCGCAGATGGCGAACCGTGGCGCGTGGGTATTCGTCATCCCCGTGAAAAAGATACCATTATACAAACCATAAGCCTGCATAAAGGCGGCTTGGCCAGCAGTGGCGATTATGAACGTTGTATTGAAATCGATGGCATTCGTTATGGTCACGTCTTAAATCCCAAAACGGGTTGGCCAGTACGACACTTAGCCTCGGTTAGCGTGGTAGGGGATTTTTGTGTGGTCGCTGGCAGCGCCTCCACCATTGCTATGCTCAAAGAAGAACAGGGCCCCGCTTGGTTAGAAAGCTTGGGCTTGCCGTATTTATGGGTCGATGTACACGGCAATACCGGTGGATCGTTCGATTGATAGCATACGGGATTGTAAACTTGGATATTTCTCACACTTTTTGGTGCGTTAACCGGCCTTTAGCGAAAGATAAGACCAAATTATTAGAAGCGCTCTATTCTCTCCTATTTATTTAACTGCATAAGGAGAGAGTTTGGGACGAAGAGATAAAATCAACCGGCAAAAATCTCATTAATAAAGGCGGCAATATCATCAACCTCTTCCACGCACAAAGAATGCTCGATAACATAATCATGCCATCTGACATCATAACCCATGGCCACCAAGCCATCAGCGGCTTTTTTACCAATTTCAACATCAACAACTGTGTCTAAAATACCATGCGCCATAAAAATGGGCGTGGTGTTATTGGCCGGTGAGCGTTCTATTTTTAGTTGTTCTATAGTCGGCAAATAGGTCGATAAGGCGATAATACCCGCTAATTTTTGCGGATATTTTAACCCCGTATGCAGCGCAACTACGCCACCTTGAGAAAACCCAGCCAGTAGAATATTTTCAGAAGGAATGCCTTTGGTAATTTCTTCACGGATAAGTTGTTCTATTGCAGCGACAGATTGATAAATACCTGCAACATCAACTTGACGCTCCATGGACATTTCCAAAATATCGTACCAGGCAGGCATGTTTGCGCCACCATTAATAGTAACCGCTTGACTGGGTGCATTAGGAAAAATAAAGTGTATACCCGCTTCTTCATTCAAATGAAGACTGGGAACGATACTTTCAAAATCGTGCCCGTCCGCTCCAAGGCCATGCAACCAGATGACTGAATGCGTGTGCGCTGTGGTAGGTTCTATATTAACTGTGCTAAGTTTTGCGTCCATAAATTATCCATACGGCTATCAAGTTAAAAAAGGCTATCAGTTAGTAAAATTACCGCTAAATTTAGGTAACAGCGGATCCATATAATCCCAGGGCTGCGCTTCTGATACCCATATATCCTTACTAGGTTTAAAAATACTCGGATCATCTAAAGTAGCTGCCGCAACAGGCCTCACTTCGGTAAATGTATTATTTCTGCCAAACAAAGAGCTGCCGCACTCAGGACAAAAGCCCCGATACATAATATGTCCGCTTGCCGCTGGCGTGGCATATTCTTTGTAGTTTCCGGTAATGTGCAGCGCTGACGCTAGAACAAACATGGCCGCCAAATAAGGCGCACCTACAGACTTTTGGCACGTGCGGCAATGACAATTAAAACCGCTTAACGGTTCTGCAGAAATTTCATAACGTACCGCACTGCAACAACATCCCCCTGTAATAGGAAGTTTCATGACGTTCTCCTTGTTATTCCGCGGTAAAACCTTGCTGTTGGGACTCTACCACAAACAAAAAGGTTTCCGATATTAAACATTGGGCGTAAATATAGTCTGTCTATATATCATTGGCAATAAAAAACCTACCCAGACATTATAACTTGCGGGTTTTTTTATATTTTTAAAAACATTTGGTATAGGTGATTGAACTTGTTAATCTAGACGTTTGGTTGGCAAAAACGAATACATGGCTTATTCAAAGCAAAATTTTAATCGCCCGTATTCTTCACAAAAGTATGGGTTTTTTGTGCCCAACTCTGCGAATGATAAAGCCCTATTCAATTACGTAAAACAGTCAAGACCCTTCTGGCCATCCAATCGCAAGGCACTGGAATCAAAACCGTCGATTAATTTTATCGCTCTAACGTTCAAATTGTGCGAACTTCGCAATCGCTCGCAATATTTGTAAAAAGTCTTTGCGTCATCTGTCAGGATGAAGGGGATATTTTCATGCAGGGCTTGCGCTATTATTTTAATATCATCTCGAATCACTACCCGATTATCACCACTATCACGTCCATCAAGTAGATTCCAGATACGTGCAGATTCTATTGAATGCGGAATATTGAATGGAAGCGATCGGAAATTTTTGAGTGTTAAGTCAGTAATTGCTTGTTTGATAGCAAATTCTGCTGCCACGATGGCGGAGAAATAGATGGGCAACTGTTGTTCAAGTAGTAATTTATAATACTGCGCTGCAATAGTATGATTAGCTCGGTTTCGGTCAACAAGTGAAATTAAAAAACTCGTATCCAGCAAAACAGATGCTGTCATGCTTGGCTGCCACGTATCATCTCCAACCAAGATGTTGTGTCAGGTACATTCGCCCATGCTTGGGTCCCTCGTTCTACCATTTGATTAAATTCATAATCATCGTAGCTGGGTTGATGGTTTTCAAAAGCAAGTAATCTTAAATGACGCAATTCACCGGTAAGCAAATTTTCCTCTGCGGTTACATGGAGCAACGCAGAACGATATAAACGGTTTTGTTCACCTTGTGCCAATAAATCCTGAGTTGAATCGATTGTCAGGGTTGCGCCAGTTTCTATTTTAAGATGGACATTGACTCTGGTGCTTCCACCCATATCAACAACAGTGCCGTGTAAGTACTTTTCCACATGTACCCACGCATCTTCAGTTTTTCGGAAGTTGGATGTTGAGTCTACTGCAAAAGATATTTTAGTTGATGGGTCTGCAATAAAATATCGTCTATGCGGATTCTTTTGAGCTGATGCTTGCCAGCGTTCCACTATGCTGGCTCGTTTCGAGTCAATTAAATTGAGTGAATCTTCTGACTTTAAATGCGCAAGGTCACTCCACAGGGTAGTTGCGGCCAGCAGTCCAGTCGCCACAAAAGCTAAAGAGCCGTTCTCTATGGAAATTACAACCTTAGATGGGTCAACATCACGGTTTGATCCTTTTAAAAACTCGCTCACGTCTTTTTGAAATTCGCCCAGTAACGCCAAGCTGACATGTGACGGACTAACTTCAACATCATTGATGCTGTCATTAACGGCGAAACGTAGTTGGTTGATTGAATTCATAATTTTTAGGTATTACAAGACTTTTGTTGGTTATATTATAGGCCTAGTATGTATTGAAGGGAAGGCTTTAACATTAGTCTGTGATGTTGACCGGCAAGCCATGAAGGTGGCTGAACAGCGCTTAAAAACATTGCTGGCAGAAATCAAAAAAACTCACTGAGTTGCTTTCGCTGTTATAACCATTGTAGCTTTTTGTAACGATGGCATATTCCAGCTTACTTGAAAACCAAGCTTGTCCAACATATCGAATAACGCATCTATGGTGAATTTTTCAATTTTGGCATTCACTAAATCGGATATGCGTGATTGTTTGACTCCCAGTTGTTCAGCGGCTTGTGCTTGTGTCCATTGTTTATTTTCTATTAAACGGCTCAGCATGATTTATTAGGGTTCATTGTATGGCCCAAGAAAGCGCACACCGTTAAAATGAATCAGATGCGATGGAGCATCTGCTACCCAAACTTCCGTTTCCCATGCTATTTCACCTAGATACCGACCCATGATGGAGCGATTCGGGAATGCAGTCACATAGACCAACCCGGCTGTTAATCCGCCAAACAACTTGGCCAATTCGGCATGTCGTTTGCCGTCAACTGGGCCATGACTGGTGACTGACTCAATTAACAATAGCCAGTTTCTATCAACGAAATACAGAACCACATCAGGCATTTTACCGTGCGAATCAACATCGACACCTAACTTAACCAGTAAGGGTGCATCGAAATAACCCCATTTGTCACCTGTATCACCAGCATAGACCAACAGGCTGCCTGGTGCAAAACGAGGGCCAAAATCTTCTACAATAGCGCGGATTAATTCGCTATGTTCACCTGGACTGAGGGTGATTTCCTTACCTGGTGCAATCTGCATGGGTATACGATTTTGATCACGCTCCATTGCGTACTTTGCTGCTAGCGTTTGATTTAAAGATAAATAAGTCGTCAGGTTGTCGTGCCATTCTGTGGTGTTGAAACTGCGTAACAAAGTCAGCACAGCAGGGGCAATTTGATAAACAGCCTTTGGGCTGTTCACTGAACGATCTGGCTTGTCAGGATTATAGAGCGCAATACCCGCATCAACGAACTGGTGTATTGTCTGTCGCCGAAACGTCTCCCGTGAGTTTGGCGCATATTCCTTGCCGTAGTGTTCACGAGACCAGTCCATAATCGGCGTAATGCCTACAAGTGGATTTTCAACCTGCGCCCACGTCTTGCTAGGGGTAAGATTCAACAATGCTAACAGACACAGAGCCGATCTCTCGTTATGCTGTCCACGAGGCAAACCCAGAGAAATGAGGATTTGATGCGCCTCGTCGATATGATTGTTATTGGTCGTCATGCGATCAGTTTTTCCAATTGCTCATCGATAATTATCTGCGTAGGATCGTCGCTATACTTAGCCCATTCTCCAAGCGTAATTAGAGCTTTTCGACTCGGATACTTCATCATCTTAAGGTCGGTTGCATTGACTTGGGTATGTCCACTCGAACGACGAAAATTTTCATCAACACCTGTTGTATTTAGGTAGATAGCTAAGCCTCGCGCAAGTGCTTCTGGCAAACCGTGTTTATTTTCATGGTATATATTTAAGTGATTCTCTATACCCAGCATTTCAGCGTCGCCAAAGGTGCTTGGCTGCACAACGCTGGCAACGATGCGTCGCCTTTCTTCCTTTGATGAAAAACGACGCACTACACAATAGAAACCATTAGGATAAAGCCATTTTTCCGTCTCAGAGTTACGCTGAATAGCATTTGGCTTCTTAATGCCAAGTTTTGGCCATTCTATGTTAAGCCCGGTAAAGTGAGCGGGATAGAGCAGTGGCACAGTGCCAGATTCAGCCATTTCACGAAGATGATCTTTCATTCTAAAATCGACAACGGGCCCTGTCGACACCTTAATACCAACATCCTCTAATGAACAGTGAATTGCGGTTGAAAGTTCGATAATGTTGCGCTCGGGCGAAGTCGGTACATGAATGAAACGTTCGGAATCATCGGGAAACATGATTCGGTTGAATGGATGTGTATGCGTTACGAGATCAGTGAAGCTGTCATCAGTCGATGTGGTCACCGTTACGTCAGTTTGTTGACCATCACGCTCAAGCAACAAAATAACATTCTCTTGCAGAACATCATCATCCTTGAATGCCTTGTTACGCGAATCGAACAAATGTATATGCCGAATTGCAGCCCGTTCCACTATAAAATCACGAAAAGGTCGGTAATATGGCCCATTGCAGAAGCTGCGAGGAATGATTGCAACGATTTCCCCACCCGGATCCATCATCGCCAGCGCCAAGGCAACAAAAGCAGAATAGAGGTTGACCGTTTCTATGCCTACCTCTCGGAGCAATAGGCGATAGCGGGAGTTGCTGCTAATTTTTTTATAGGGAGGATTCAAGATGGCATGGGTGAATCCATTGCTAAAATTAAATTGTATTCTGTTGACAGCCTGCTCAATAAAATCATCGCCCAGTATTTCATAAGCAAGCGGTAGTCTGTTCTTATAACTGGAGAGCGAGTTATTTAATGCTTCGTGAATAAGGTTGTCCAATTCGAAGGCGGTTATTTCTATTTTTTTAAAATTTAATTCCGCAGCAATACACCGTTCAAGAAAGGCACTTGAAAGTGAGCCGATACCTGCACCGGCATCAAGCAAACGACAATCGAAAATATCTTTTGCTGTAAATAAGCTGGCCATAAACTGAGCCGTTCTTGCAGGTGTAAAAAATTGACCAAGTTGTGATTTTCGTTCAGCCTGAGTATTTTTTGATATTTTTAATCTTGTTTGCTCAATGGTGGCTAGCAATGGTAGGTCCTCTGATGTACTCAGTCCGATTATAAAGCAAAATCCCAAAACCTACCCAACTGTGCAAGATCCCTTTCCGCACCGTCCC
Organism: Crenothrix sp.; assembly: GCF_043729335.1. Classification (NCBI taxonomy): domain Bacteria; kingdom Pseudomonadati; phylum Pseudomonadota; class Gammaproteobacteria; order Methylococcales; family Crenotrichaceae; genus Crenothrix; species Crenothrix sp. The sequence continues at coordinate 23,119 of NZ_JAYTLQ010000042.1, forward strand.
ATAATCCATCAAGCACCCACTCACAATCCAAAAATCGACTAAGCTTATGACTATTTACTTAAGCTCAGTTGCGTTATGTCTCAAAACCACCTCACCAATTTAATCGCTTACGTCTGTGAAGTACGCGGCGATGGCATGGATGCCAGAATCACCGAACAGTACACCACCAACTTACCCATGCTAACTATAGGCAATGACCAAATGTTGGCCGGCGGTATCGGCAGCTACGTCGTTGTCCGCCAAGCCCGCATTAGCCTATTGGCATTGGTGTCTAAAATTTGGGAAAAAGATCACTTCACCAATGGCACGCGTCAATCAGAACGCTTTATCGCCCTGATTCCGGTCGGCGAAATCGACACAGACAACCGCTTTATTCGCGGCGTGCGCCAATTTCCAACCCCCGGCGCAGAAGTCTATGCCGTTGGCCTTAACGAAATTAACGCCATTTTCTCCAAATTCAGTGATTACGGTTTTTTTGTCGGCCAACTTGCTTCACACAAGGAATATCACGTCAGTCTTGATCCCCGGACATTTTTCGGTCGCCACTTTGCCATCATTGGCCAATCTGGCGCAGGTAAATCCTGGACAGTCACCAGCATTATCCAAAATGCCATTAAAGCTATGCCGCATGCGCATATCATCATGCTGGATTTACACGGCGAATATTGCTGGCGAGATAACAAAGGCAAGCTGCAATCGGCTTTTGCAGAAGATCAGGTGAATTATATTGATGCGACATTAATGGAGATGCCGTATTGGTTGATGACCTACGCCGAGCTGGTTGATTTGTTTATTGACCGCTACGATCCCGGCAGCAGTATGCAAAAATCCTATATGCGTGAAATTATCCAGCAACTCAAACGTAAAGAAGCCAAACGCATCGGTTTAATGTCGGTTACCGTCGATACACCCATCTATTTTTCCTTGATGGAACTGTATATGCAATTTAAGGCCGCCAATGAAGAAATGAAGGAGTTTGGTAAAGTGCATGGTGCCTTGTTTGGGCAATTTGACGAATTTATGATCAGAATGCAAAGTCGCTTCAACGATGTGCGTTATGATTTTTTATTAAAACCCAAAAAATCCACCAGTTCCGAGAGCATGGCGGGTATTTTGCGCCAGATTGTTGGCGGCGGAGCCCATAAAGCTAATATTACCGTGGTAGATTTAAGCTCGGTACCGGTAGGCGTTAGGCCCTCGGTGTGTTCGCAAATTGGTCGTTTGGTCTATGAATTCAATTACTGGAACCCTAAACGCCGCGAATTTCCTATTACCTTGATTTGTGAAGAAGCCCATGCGTACATTCCGAGAGAACAAGGCGGGCAGTTTGAAGGCACAAAAAAAATGATGGAACGTATTGCCAAAGAAGGCCGTAAATACGGTGTTTCCATTGGCGTGGTCAGCCAGCGCCCTACCGAATTATCGGAAACCATGCTGGCGCAGTGCAGTTCTTTTATTTGTCTGCGTACTTCTAACCCGGAAGATCAGGCTTATATTAGAGGATTGGTACCCGATGCCGAAGGTGATTTGACTGATATTCTCACCTCGTTAGGAAGAGGCGAAGCCTTGGTATTGGGTGAAGCGACACCTTTACCCATGCGTGTACAAATTTATAGACCCAATCCAGAACCTAAAAGTAACGACGTCGATTACTTTACTCATTGGCAAAATGGCATTGATGATCTGAATGTGGATGAGATTGTTAATTTATGGCGTACTCAAACTAGAAAATAAAAGCCACCTGCTTTAGCGGGTGGCTTTTAGGTATGCGTCCACCTCCCCCTATGAAGAAGGGAGAGTTTACGAGGGGTGGAGGGGGATTTATTTAAAAAATCTCCCCTAACCCCTCTTTTTCAAAGAGGTGGACTGAACGGTTACGCTAGAAACAACTCAATCTAGGCTAATCATCCACTGCTTTCAAATGGGTAACTGCTTCTTTGGCCGCTGCTTTAGCCATATCTGCATGGCCCAGTTTTGCATGCTCTGCCGCACTATCCAAACTAGTTAACGCCATGTTTAAATGCTCACTGGCGGTTTTAGCATGGTTCTTGGACATGTCGACATGCTTCATTATATCTGCTGGAGTTGACGCATCGGCAGCTTCTTTAGCATGTTTCAGTGCTTCATCGATATGATCATCCTCTGCCGCATACACGCTGAAATTTGCACTTAACGCTAATACCAGTGGTAACAAAAGTTTTAATAATTTCATAAAATGACCTCTTTAATAAGCGATTAAAATAGGTTTAATCATGATATTTTTAGTTCATGGCTAAACTTAGTTGCCAATGTAAGCACAGGTTACATTGAGAGCTTAATTTAAGAGATAATTTTAATACTGTCTGTGCTCCAGCGCACAGAGCCCTGTTTATTAAAACGTTATATTACTTAAAAAATTTACGAGATTCTTCGTATTACTTTCTAACCCCATACTTTACTAAGGCGACGGTCACGACCGCAGGTAAAGCGATAAAATTTATAAATGTAAGGATTTTTAAGGTAATAATCCTGGTGATAATCTTCAGCAGGAAAAAATTTTCCGCTACCTTTAATGGCTGTAACAATAGGTTTACCCATAAATTTTTCCTGGATGGCTACCTTTGATGCTTCAGCAAGTTGCTTTTGTTTGGTATTGGTATAAAAAAGGGTCGCCTTGTATTGATCGCCTTTATCACAAAATTGACCATTATTATCAAATGGATCTATATTACGCCAAAAGACTTCAAGTAATGTTTCATAGCTGATTTTAGAGGGGTCATAGGTAATTTTAACAACTTCCGAGTGCCCTGTTTTACCATTTGAAACTTCTTTATAAGTAGGATTTTCAGTATGTCCGCCAGTGTAGCCAGATATAGTTTTAATAATTCCAGGCAAGGGCTCGAAAACAGCTTCCATACACCAAAAACATCCACCTGCAAAAATGGCCTCCTCTGATTTATTAGCCATACTATTTTCAGCCCCTGCATTACTAACACCTAAAAAACAGTTAATTAAAACAACGTAAATGTAATTCAACAAAATTCTTTTTATCACTTATGCAACACCTTGAGAGAAACGTTATGGAGTATATTTAGCTTAGACCACCCAAAAACCAAACTGTACTCAATATTACTGGACTCTTTAAATCTTGAATTAGATTTTTTCACAGTGAGTTAGTTGTAACGGTAAATTGCAAAAATACAAATTATCTTGCAGATATGCGGCAAGAATTCTCACAACTTTAATTTTAATGTGAATTTGCTATTCGCTTAAAAAAAGATAAGTTAATTTTTATAGTTTGGTTTTTTAAATAAGCTTTACCACTTTAAGATGCTTAAAAATTAATAAAGTTGTCTATTTTATAGAATAAAACTGAATTTTTAGAGGTCTCGTAGCTCGAACTGGCGAAAAGCTAATTATTTTTGACTGGAGACACTTTGTATGAACATTTTTGATATTTCCCGACCGGTATTAGGTAAGGCCCGTATTGAAATAAATAAGCCTCTAACCTATGTGTTTTGTTTTGTAGGCGAACATTTTTTTGATAACTACCCTAAATGGGCCGTAGAAGTTTCGGAATTTAAACCTTTAACGGGCACGGATGTTTTTGTAGGGGCAAGGGCACACCAAGTACGCCTTGAACAAGGGCAAAAAGTAGAGTCAATTTTTGAGGTAGCGGAGTTTGAATCGCCCAAAAAAATGACTTTAGTAGGGGTTACTGCCCAATTTAAAAACACCTATAGCTTTACAGCACGCGATGATCAGAACTTAACAGACCTGGAATTTTCTTTTGAACTGATGGAACTAGATATCTTCATGCGGCCATTTGAAAAGTTGATTCGCATGGCGATTGAAGAAGGCGCTGAAAATACGGTAGAAAATATTAAAAATTTATTGGCTGACGGGTCTTCAAACCCAATTTAACGAGGGGTTTTATATGAGTTTTGTTGTTGAAAAAGATAACGGGTTAATTCCGCAAATTCTTTCGTCTATATTGGACGAATGTGTTAACGGCGTAACCTTAGCAGATCCGGATTTAGAAGGAACGCCCATTATTTATGCTAATAAGGCTTTTGAAAATTTAACGGGGTATTCCCAAGAAGAAATTATCGGCCATAACTGCCGTTTTCTCCAAGGCATTGATCGAGAACAGCAAGCCCGCTACCAAATTGCTGATGCTGTTAAAAATCATCAACCAATTGAAGTGACGCTCAGAAATTACCGAAAAAACGGCGAATTATTTTTTAACCGCTTAAAAATAACGCCACTTGTTAACCGTAAAGGGAATGTTATTTATTATCTGGGTGTTCAGTATGACGTCACCTATCAGGAAAACGCCAAAAATGAAATTCAGGAGCTTACCCGTTTATTGGGTAGTAAGTTACCAGCGGCTGATCTTTATTAATTTTGTTAGATATGCAGTAAAACACTCTTTTGTGAATTTCTCACCGGTGAAAAAAAATGCAAACCGATACAATTAACATGCTTCCTAGTCAAATATTGTTTGGCTTTGCTATGCTTGGGTTTTTCGCTTTAGTGATTATGGAAAAACTAAAACCTTACCGACGCTTTACCAACACTATAGGGAAAGCGTCTTTTGTCACCAACACCACCGCATTTTTATTTAATAATGTCATTCTGACTGCATTACGTGCCACTTCGCTATTCTTTGTAGCGCAGCAATTTTCCTCACACGGACTGTTGAGCGGCATGGGAAACAACCCTATTAAATGGCTGTTTAGCTTATTACTCTATGATTTAGCTATCTACGCCTGGCATGTTCTGAGCCATAAATATGAATTTTTATGGCGATTCCATAAGGTTCACCATAGTGACAAAAGCTTTAATACCTCTACCGGTTTTCGTTTTCATGTTTTTGATTTGTTCCTGGAAATCTTATACAAGTGCTTATTTGTTATCCTTATTGGCGTAGATGCCAACATAGTGTTGGTGATTGAAACCATACAATTGTTTTTTATATTTTTTCATCATTCCAACCTTACCTTTAGTAATGAAAAACAGCTGTCGGAATTTATTATTACGCCGTCACTGCACCGTACCCATCACTCTACTTTACGCAGTGAACACGACAGTAACTATGGGATCGTTCTGGCATTTTGGGATAAACTGTTTGGTACCCGTCAGGAAGTCGTTCCGCAAAAAATTGGCTTGGATATCATCGAAGCGGACAATTTTTTGCAGCTTTTTTTCCTGGCTTTTATTACCGAAAGGCGTATTAGGAAGTTATTGCAGATTATTCCCCGGGGCAAAAAGATTTAGGTGGTGATGATAAATAATAGCCCTAAAACCATTAGAAAACGCTTATACAGACGCTAGACTTAAATCTCTACGGGTTAAATTATTCGGTAAAATACCTTATAAACGCCCAGTGATGGGTTTAATTGATGCTATGCTGCGATTTTAATGGCACTTGTGTTTAAAAATGCACGTAAAACAAATCAGAAGCATGACCCAAGTAGACGCTACGGACTGGAATGGACTGACCGGTGTAGCTTACCCTTTTATACGCCATGAATTTTTATGGGCGCTGGAGCAAAGTGGTGCAATCTGTGAAGATACCGGATGGTCAGCAGCGCATTTATTAGTCATGGATGATGACAAGCAATTAATTGCCCTCATGCCACTGTATTTAAAGCAACATTCTTGGGGCGAATATGTATTTGATCATCAATGGGCAAAAGCTTATCAGCAGCAAGGACTTGATTATTACCCAAAATGGCTAACCGCCATTCCGTTTACGCCGTGCCAGGGCGCAAGGCTGGTGATTAAAGACGGTATGGATCCGCTTGAAGTCATGCCGCTATTACTGGAATTTATCAAACAGCTTTCCGAACAAGCAGGAATTTCATCGTGGCATTGTTTGTTTCCAATTGAGCAACAAGTCGTACAACTGCGCTCTCTGGGTTTAAGCATTCGTGGAGGTGTGCAATTCCACTGGTTTAACCACGGTTACCAAGATTTTAATGATTTCCTGCAAGCCATGAGCGCCAGCAAGCGCAAGATGATCAAGCGCGAACGTCGCCGCGTGCAGGAACAAGGTGTTCAATTAGTACGCTTTGTTGGCAGTGATGTGAATGCTGAACAGTGGCAGGTGTTTTTTGAGTTTTACACCATGACGTATTTAAAAAGAGGCTCATCGCCTTATTTAAATCTGGCGTTTTTTCAGCAGATAGCAGCAACAATGGGCGAGCAATTATTGCTCGTTTTGGCGTTTAAAGACAGCAACCCAATTGCAGCTGCGTTAAGTTTTGTCGGTGAAGATACCTTATATGGTCGTTATTGGGGATGTTTTGAAGACTATAACAGCTTGCATTTTGAAGCCTGTTATTACCAAGGTTTGGATTATTGCATTGAACATGGCCTACAGCGTTTTGATTCTGGCGCACAAGGCGAGCATAAAATTGCCCGGGGCTTTGAGCCCATCACCACGTATTCTGCACACTGGATTAAAGATACGCGGTTTGCAAAAGCTATTGACCAATTCGTGATGAGCGAACAAGCATTACTACAGAGCTATAAAACCGATACCGCTTCTTATCTGCCGTTTAAACGGGAAAGGTAATTCGTGATAATCTGTAATCTCAAAGAGCTTCAAATCAATATTCTATGGTTGCTGATTTGAGTTTTAACATCGCTAGAGACCGCTCTGGCTTAGGAGGCAATATGAATCAATTATTTGAAAAAATATCTCGCGCCTTACACAGCGCCCAGGATGCTAAAACCAGCATTGATCTCCCTGAAAAAACCATCAGCACTGCCGCTGTTCCTAGCCCTGAAGAGCCAAAAGAGCTGCATAAAGGCAGAAGGCGTGTCAAAGAGAGTTACACCAGTCATTGGGATTTGGATTATTTGCCGCGAGAAGAAGCTGAAAAAATCCTGAGAGGAGAGAGCAACCGACCTCATTGAGGCTATGATGAATCTGCACTATATCAAGTAAAAGCATGGCTGCGGCGTTTCCATAAAGCCCAGTTTTACATGATTTTAAATATGCAGCAAAGAGCCATCATTAACATCAATTTTAAAGGCTCTGCCAAAACCAACGACGTATCGCCCCGTTTCTGGACGCAAGGCAAACAAATGGAAATCTGATAATGAACGCAACACGTTAACCACCTCACCAAACTTATCGTGCATGGCGTCTAGACTGTCCGAGTAGATTATCTCATCTCGGCTTATTTCTTCAACGCGGCAATTTAACACCACCCGCTCCCGTGCAAAAAGATTAGCCGTTTCAGATTCCGAACGGATAAACAATATTGAAGCGTGCGGGTTAGCCATTAGATGAGCCGTATGACAAGCCATTTCGCTGATGTAAATATAAAACACACCGGCTGGGTCACACACAAAAGGTGCGTAGCTGATGTCAGGACTACCGGTTACTGAAGCTGTTGAAAGCAACAGGGTTTGCTGTGATGCCATCAGCATCTGGTAGCTTTTGATAAAGTCTTCAAGTTCGTGTTGGCTTATTTCACTCATTGATTGTTGCTTTTAAGTTTAATGTAAAAAAATGAAGCTATTCGAGCGTGTTATTTTTTACGCGCGTGCCTAGTAAATAATCAAACCAAGGCCAAGTAACACACCAGTTTGCAGAACAGTTGCCACCCAAATGATGCTCATAATGCCATCTCAGGTGTTTTCGCGCCCAAACCGGATCAAGATGTGCGCGGCGGTGTTTATAGTAATACAGCGCCAAAGACAGATAGATTGCGGCGACAAATGCAGGAAACAATTCTGCCATTGGCCAATGCATTAAGACAATAGCGGCCAGCACGACCAATTCCTTGCTTTGGGTATTCCAGGTGCTTAACTTTAAATGTTGATAACCAAGATCGAGCATAGCATTTTTGGCACAGATAGCATGGTGCTCATACCAGTGATACGCCCAGAAACTGTGTCTATTTTTTCCCAATGCGTGCAGTATATACTTATGCATAAACCACTCACCTGCATTGGCATACACTAAACCTAACAGAAACTGCATCACCAAAGTCAGCATAAGATCCCCAAACTATAATAATCATTAAATCAAATAGCCCTGGCATGCAACACGTTATCAGATACCCATTGCTGACAATAATCTTCATAGCTATCTTGTTTTATAATATCAAAGCGACCACCATTCCACACTGCCATACTGGGCAGCGCATAACCATTAAAACGATTGGCTTTAATCAAACTATAAGCGCCGACATTTTTAAACACCACTTTATCGCCCACCTTCAGGGCTTCCTTAACACGGTATTCACCAAACACATCACCTGCAAGGCACGTACAGCCCGCTAAAACTACCTCGTATTTGCCTAGCTCATCATGTTCGTGCAATTCAGGCGGTCGCTGGTATTCAAACACCTCAGGGTTATGATTGACCGATGTATCGAGTATGGCAATAGTTTTACCCTCACTCACAAAACTATCCAGCACAGTTGCCAGCAAATAACCTGCATTGCCGACTACCGCTTTACCGGGCTCAATATATACATCGATAGCAAAATCTTGTTTTAGTTTCAAAACCAAATCAACAAAGGCTGTATGATCTTTAATAGCAGAAAAAAGATAACCGCCGCCTAAATTAATCCACTTGAGCTTAGCCAGCTTATCACTCATATACTCACGCAGCTTAGCTACCGTTTTAAGCAGCGGCATAAAATCAAGCGCCGAAAATACCGTATGGATATGCAAGCCTTGTACTTGGTCAATACTATTTGATAGCCATAAAGTATCAATATCTACGCCCAACTTTGAGTGCTTTCTACACGGATCAAATCGCGCATCATTCGCAAAGGATAACTTGGGATTAACGCGCAAACCTAGGGATGACCTGACTTTAACGGCATCAGCAAACTGCTGGTATTGCGTTAAGGAATTAAAATTGATATGGGTAACTATTCCCGCTAATGCGGCAATTTCATCGGGCTTAATGCCGGGCGTAGTTAAATGAATCTGACCTTTTCTGCCAATAACATGATGTGCCAACCGCGCTTCAAACAAAGAGCTCACCGAAAAACCATCAACAAATGGCTTGGCTATTTCAAGTACTACAGATGCTGGCAATGCCTTTATTGAATATAATATTTTTACGCCACATTGCTGACGCAAACTCGCCAAAACCCTTAAGTTAGCTACGATTTCCGTTGCATCCAGCACAAATACAGGGGAAGATAAAACGGTGGCCTTAACGGTTTGAATATCCATAATTAACGAGTTCCTTTTGACCAAAACCTAGCGCGTGGTATTTATGAATTTAAGACAGCTATCAACAAAAATAACGTCATTAACAGGTAGGAATATGTTTGATATTCTAATTTTTTTAATATTGGCGGGCGTAGTTATCAAACTCATCAGCTTGAATACCAGTGTCACCGTTGATGATGACACCTGGAATGAATTTAAAACCCAGCACAACTGCCAATTGCAAAAAAGTGCTTATGGCAACCAAGAAGCGAGCTGGTTGTGTGATGATGGAAAAGTTTATTACCGTTGGCGGCAACAACGTTAATCAGTAAATAAAAAATTTGTACTACTTTAGTCCCCCTCTTTGAAAAAGAGGGAGGTGAATGGTTATAAAAATTTGAGTATTTAATAAGCTAGAAACGCAAAACCTTGCATCTCTAGCTTCAACCTAAACTGATTAGCGTTGGTTTTTTATTAATTTACGTGCATGATCAATAAGTACCTGTCTTTTAGTAATCAGGGTATAAGCCAACAAGCCCATGATTAAACCAAAAAACAAATTACCTATTGTAGAGCTCTGTTCCGGAGGTGTAACGCCCATGGGCGTTTTTACCGCTGGCGGAACAGCTACTTTAGACGGTTGATATTCTGCATTTAAATCAGGCAGGCCTAAACTGCGCCACGCATCATAATCTTGCCAAATAGGATACTTGCCTTTCCAGTGATCTTTACTAAAATAAGGCGCTAAGCTCATACCGTGTATATTAGGAATACCTTTATCATCCAAAAATTCCTTATAAACCACCAGACTAATATCACCACCCTCACCTATACCATTAGTGGTAAAGGCTTTTTCAACGTGATCATGAAACATCCAGACACCGGGTCCAAAGCTGTGCAACCCGTCGTCAACCCCACTTAACTCCAAATCAAGACGTTGGGCTGGCTCCATTCCAAAGACATCACGTTGGATATGGGAGTTTGGTCCGTTGTCTACCCCATCGTAATGGGTAATCGTGGGTTTATGGCCATGAAAATGCAATGCCATACTTTCAGTGTGGCCACCCAGTACGCGCAACTTGACCAATTTATCTTTATCCATTTCAATCAGTGATTCTCTGATTGTATAAGGCCACGAGCGGCCATTGAGCATGTAATAATCATCTATCGAATCGGTGATGTCGTATTCCATGTTCATGTGTTTAGCAATTAAACGGGGATCATTCGCTGAACGAGCGACCACTTCGTGTAATTCTTTATCCGCCGATTGATAATGCAAATCGTATTCACTGGCGTATTTTTCGCTAACCGCTACCGAAGGATGACGTACTTGCCCTGCCCCGACATTTAAGGTTTGTACCCAATTATTAGGCCGATTTTCTTCAACCACAAATATACCCTGCAATCCCATAGAGATATGCGTGTGCGGCTGGACGTGGCAATGGTAATACATGGTGCCGGGTTGGCGCGGTTTAATCACGTAAGTTTTGGTTTCGCCGGGCATGGTATCCATATTACTGGTTTGCCCCACGCCGTCATTGCCATTACCACCGCGGTCCATAAACGGATGGTCGATTCCATGTAAATGGATGGAATGCGGCAAATAATGGGTATTTTCTAAAACTATCCATATAGTATCGTCCTGCTCTACCCGAATAACCGGCGACGGTACGCGCAATAACGGGTTGGCAATCGGTTCATAAATGCTAAGTGTGGACATATCACGCGTTTTTGGTGCATACACCCAAAATGTTGGCTGAATTCCAGGCGCAATATCAAATGTTGTGATAGGCGATTTAACATCAGGCGAACGACCATTCAACTCAACAACTTCCAGTTTAATGATTATTTTATCTGGATCGCCATCACCATCGACATCATCGGACATGGTAATAGCATCAGCAGCTAACTGTGTTTCCATTAATGTTTCCATGGAAATATTGTTAGTGCCCTTAACAAAAGCAGCAATATCAGCAGGATTATCTGGATTACAGAGTTTTGATTCCTGTATGGCCACGCCATCAATAACTTGCGCTTTACGCCATTCAGGATCGGTAAAATTGGAACAGACATCCTCTGGCGACGTGATATCAACCTTTGCGGAAGGAGGTAAATCAGTCGCGGCCTGACCCTCTAAATGTGCAAAAAGCAGCACAGTGCTGCCGATAACGGCAAGAAGGTTTTTTCGCATACAACGCCTCAAAAAATTATGTAAAGAATTAACGCGCCATTTGCAGCGCTGGAATCAAATACTGGGTACTCATTTTACCTGAATAATGTGAACTGATGTTATTGCACAGCTAATGAAAAATACAACATCCTCATGGATCACTTGCTTAACCCTTAAGATAGCTACTTTATCTATTGAATACCATTGTTTTGTGTAGCAACTAACGGGAAGGTAATTTATTTTCCGTAGCTAGAATAACACCATCGCGCATTAGACTAATAACGCTATAGGTCTAAAATCTCGTGCGCTCTCCCAGTCTGCACTTAATCCTATCTGCTAATTTTGTAGAGTCAACAAAACTTGGCACGTTTTTAGTATGATTAGATGACTGTCTGGATGAATCACTTTAGCTATAGCTTTTGCAAATCAGGTACCCAACAACTCTGACCAGTTCCAAGCTCAAACGTGCGTTAAGCTCTCATATTTTTGTGGTGGACTGCAAAAGCCCTGCTTTACTGGTAGATTTTTATGAAAATTCGTTGTGAGCCATATTTATATCTGCCAGCAATGGCTAGCATGATTGACTATTAGTCAGCTTTTAATTTTTGACTATTAATACTGGCTTATATTAATTTCAAATACGTGACACAGATCACAATATTTGAAGCTAAGATCACACAAGTACAATAAAAAAACTATTATTACTTATAAATGAACCCTTGGCTGAGCGCAGCTCATTCAAAAATTACTTTTATTGATTTAAGCTTGTTTTGCGATTGCCGCATTGCAGAAAAGGTTATCCGTTGAGATTAAAATTATGACAGAATCAATAGTAACAATCGTTCTTGGTTCGTTTGTTATCTGGAATTTAGTGACCCGATATCAAACTATTAACAGTCACTCATTTATAAAAAATGCTCAAATTACTGTGTTTATTTTTGCGTCTTTCGCTGTAGGCTTAAGCATGGTAAACGCAGATAAAACAATAAAAATAGCGCATTTACTGGAGCAACACCATTCACTTAAAATGCTGTTATTTGCTTCACCGGCTTTACTGCCCATCATTTTTAAAGTATTGCAAGGATCAACTTTTTCGTCTGCCTTCACGTTAAATGCAGATGTTATTGTCATGCCCCTGGTTATGTTTTTTACCCTAAAGTTTTTCTTAATTCCAGAAAATCATAAGCTATTTCTGATGCTCTACTTTATAACATTTTTTATTGCTTTGGGATTTATTCATAGCGTATTAGGCGGTATTCTTGCCAGTTTCAACATTGCGCTAATGGTTGCCAGTTTTTTTAATCACAGCGTCCTATCTATAGATTTGAACAGTTTATTCGACTTATTTGAACAAGTGGGGGTCGCATCACCGGCTATTAAATGGTTTATTCTTATTGCATCCACATTAGTCGGATTAAATGGTAGCCTGAGTAGCCAATGGCTGAGGGAGCTACTGCGCTGATTTAGTCGGATTCTTTTTAGCTAGGTCAGATTTTTCAGGGGTAGTGCCTGCCACCAACCAGCTGTTCAATTTAATAACTTCATCAGCAAGTAGTCGCCCTGCCTGATAATACAACATGCTGTATGCCTTAATGTAGCGATAACGCGCCTCACGCTGTATTTTACGAGACTCGGAAAGCTGCTTTTCGGCATTGAGCAAATCAACAATAGTAACCACCCCTAATTCATAGCCTTCTATCATGGCATCTCTGGATTTCTCACTGGCCTCTAGCTGGCGATCAGTCGCTAGGCTACGTGCTGGCGAAGAGGTCATATCCAGATAAGCGGCACGGGTTTTTTGTTCCAGTTCACGCAATTTTTGTTCGCGTCTGGCTTCATTAAGTCCTTTTCGGCCTTGAGCTTCCTTTACAGTCGCGCTGGTAATACCGCCTTCGTAGAGTGGAATAGTGGCTTCAACACCTAAAGTACCTATATCGAAAGCCGGAGATGAGTTTCCACTACTGGTAAAAGCCGTATCGTTGTAGGTACCGCTTACTTGTAATTCAACACGCGGCAAATGTCCCGCTTGATAACCCGTAATACTGCGTTTGGCAGAATCAACAGCATAATTCAATGCTTTCAAATCAGGATTAAGTTTTCCCGCATCATCTATCCAAGTTGCAACATTATTTTGAGGCGGTGTCTGGTTAAAATTTAGACGAACCGACTGAACACTGGTTACCTTGTCACCGGTTAATTCGCGCAATTTTTCCAAGGCAATATTGGCCTCATTGTCACTGTCGATTAACTCGGTACGTAAGGTTTCAGTTTTTGCCTGTATTGTGTAAAGATCGGTAATTAAAGCTAATTGTCGTGATTGCAGACTCTCTACGCGTGCGAGCTGTTTCACAGTAGAGTCCAATTCAGTAGCAATAATTTCGCGCTTATCACTGGCTTCCAGTGCTTCCATATAACTGTCAACAAGATCGACTATCAATTTTTGATGAGCTGCCTGTAATTCTTCCTCTTTCTGCGAAGTTTGGGCTTTTTGGCTTTTCATCAATAGATACGCTTTTGCATCAAACAAAGGCTGACGGGCATTGATGCTGGCAACGTTACCTTCAAATTGATCATCTTGGACAGGCCTTATAACTTGCCCACGTTGGTTTCGAGTTTCTTCCGAATGAAATCGATTCAAAGAATAGTTGCCTCTAATACTAACTTTAGGCAATAACTGACCAAAAGCTTGATCTTCCTGGGCACGAGCCACCTCTAAAGCGAATTCACTGCCACTGAGTTCAGGCGATGCCAAGACAGCTCGTTTATAAAGCGACAACAAATCATCAGCACACACTGGCAGACTAACTAATAACATTCCTAAATAAATAAATGGTCGCACGCGCCTAATCCTCAATTAACGAGCGAGCAAATATATTACTGAACGGTTGTGCTAAATATTCAAAAAAAGTACGGTCGCCCGTATTAATCAGCACTTCAGCAGGCATACCGGGCATTAAAATCAATCCGCGCTTGCGCAATTCTTCCAGCCCAGCTTTATCCACCTCTACTTTGGCCAGATAATAGCTAGGTTGCTGCTGATTTCTTTCATCCAGCATTATATCGGCAGACAACTTCATAAGACGGCCATCAACTTTCGGTGTTTTAGCACTTTTAAATGCGCTAAACCGAACTTCAGTACTTTGGCCAATATGCACCCGATCAATATCCACAGGTGAAACCCGCGCTTCCACAATTAATTTTTCCTGTTGCGGTACAATATCCAGCAAATTTCCACCTTCACCCGGCTGGCCAGGCTGAGAACCCGGCGCAATAACCGCACCTACCGTGTAAATCTTAAGATTCATGACCATACCGGCTTCTGGCGCCTTGATAAGGGTGCGGGTAACGGTATCATTTAGCCATTCAATTTTTTCCCGCAACTCAGAAAGCTCGGTCTGAACCTTACTCAACTCATCAATAACTTCCTTCTGAAAATCTTTGTCAATCTGCAAGACTTTCAAACCAATTTCACTGATTTGCGTTTGTGCGGTGGCAATATCAGCAACAAAATTACCATGGTCGCCTTGCGCTTCCGTAAGACGGCGCTCCAGTTCGCTGACCTTGGGCCTTTCCACGTAACCTTTAACGAGCATGGCACGCATATCTGTCAAATCTTTATTCAAGGAGTTGGCTAAATTATTACGGCTAAATTTTTGAGATTTAATACCTTCAATCTTAGCCAATAATTGCTGGTGTTGTTCTTTTAGTATTCCAATTTGACCCTGGCGTGACTGCCTACGCACGACAAAGGATTGGGTCTGGACGCGCATAGCTTCCTGCGCCCTCACGTCTTTGTTTTCATTTTTTAGGCTTTCAGGATAGTTAATGGCCGCTTTGCCATCTCTTTCGGAAATTAACCGTGCTTCACGGGCTAAGGCAGAAAAAAACTGGCCGCGCAAGGTTTGCAACTGCGCCTTAGAAGAAGTGTCTTCCAGTTCTATCAGAATTTGGCCTTTGCTGACCATATCGCCATTATGAATATGAATGGCTTTAACAATACCGCCTTCCAAATGCTGTACTGTTTTATGCTCACCTTCGACTTTAATACTACCGGGCGCTAAGGCTGCACTCCCTAGCGGTGCCCAATAAGCCCAGCCGCCCAGAAATACAAAAACAAACAGGATAATGCAATAGCCCAAGTATCGGACGGGGCGGTCATCTGAAAAACGTACCAAATCTGCCTGGGCAGGGTCTTGAAGGGAGGCCGCATTAGATTTTTTAGCTGGATTGATTAATAAACTCATCTTGCAATTTTTTATTTATACGTATACTGGCGATATGATTTTTGCAAAAAAGCATATTCTATCGAGTACTGGTTAATATATCCCTATTTTCCTCTTTCCAAATTAAATCCCCTATTTCACAGGGCGGTACGAAACCGGAAACCGCACCCATCAAGATCGACCTAATCAATTCAAAGTCGTCTTCTCGGGTGGCGTGTCTTAATTTAATGAGCATTTTTTCAAGTGATGTCCAGGGGATTACATGCTCTTCTGCACGCATGATTCGTTTGTGGGAGGTCTCGGAAACATTGTCACCGATTAATAGCTCCTCGTATAACTTTTCACCTGGCCTAAGCCCGGTAAAACTGATTTCTATTTCACCATTGGGATGGTGCTCTTCTTTTATCTCCAAACCGCTAAGATGGATCATGCGTTTTGCTAAATCAAGAATGCGGATAGGTTCGCCCATATCCAGCACAAACACATCGCCGCCTTGCCCCATCGCCCCAGCTTGTATAACTAATTGTGACGCCTCAGGGATAGTCATAAAATAACGAATAACCCGTTCATCAGTAACCGTAACCGGTCCGCCACGGGCTATTTGCTCCCTAAACAGGGGTACTACAGAGCCGGAAGAACCGAGCACATTACCAAAGCGCACCATCGTAAAACGTGTCTGATGATTAATACCGGCATCTAAACTTAATGCTTGCAAAATCAATTCAGCAAACCGTTTGGTGGCCCCCATAGTATTGGTTGGCCTAACTGCTTTATCAGTTGAAATTAATACAAACGTTTCAACATTAGCCTGCATGGCCGCCTGGGCAGTATGCAATGTGCCAAATACATTATTCCAGATGGCTTCGCCAGGGTTTTTTTCCACCATCGGTACATGCTTGTAAGCAGCGGTATGATAGATAGTTTGAACCTTAAAAGTCCGACAGACTTTTTCAATACGATCTGCATTAACGACAGACCCCAATACAGAAACAATTTCTATATTGGCGGCGTTTTTTATTTTTTTCAGCAGATAATTCAACTCTTTTTCAATTTCATACAGCGCAAATTCACACAACTCAAAAAGCACTACTGACGCCGGTTGTAACTGAATAATCTGCCGACATAGCTCCGATCCAATTGAACCTCCAGCCCCGGTTATCATCACCACTTTATCAGCAATATTAGCATGCAATAATGATTGATCCGGCGCAACAGGATCGCGTCCAAGAAGATCGGCAATATCCACTTCCTGAAGTGTATCGAAAGTCACTCTGCCTTGGGCAATATCAGATAATCCCGGCATTGACATCACATGTACCGCATAAGGCTCAAGCAAGCGTATGATTTCGCTTTTTCGGGCACGTTGTGCTGAAGGAATGGCCAACAAAATATCCGAAACACCATGCCTTTTCATCAGGTAACTTAAAGAGCTTAGTGGATAAATGCGTAAACCGTTGACTTTTTGTTTATGCAACAAATCATCATCATCAATAAAAGCAACGGGTCTGAACTCTCGTCCATAAACTAATGCAGACGCCAATTGCACGCCGGCACTGCCAGCACCGTAAATAATAACGCTTTTTTTGCCGCCTTCCAGAACATTAATACTTTCTCCATTGCGAAAATGAATTTCACCTAAATACCAGCGCGCAATAAAGCGACTGCCAGCAATCAATACCATGAAAACCAGCCAATTTAAGGGAAAAAGTGTGTGTGGGATGCTTTTTATGTCTATTTGCAAAAATACAAAACTAAACACCAGCGCATAAAGGGTTGTCGCCTGGATAATTGTCCATAGCGATCGTACTTCCATATAGCGGATAATGGCGCGATAAAGCCCTAATTTAAGAAAAATAGGCACAGCAATAATCGGTGCTAATGCAAATAAATACCACTCACTGCCTTTCGGAGTATACAAAACACCCAGACGCAAATAAAATGCAACCCAAAGCGCAAGTAACGCGAGGAGTACATCAGCACCAATTAATATCAGCGCTTTTGTACTCCTTGAAAGCTCTACAAACCATTGAGCCAATTGTGATCCCATATATTCTCTAAATATTTAGATTCGCCAGAACGACTGCTTATTGATAACCTGGTTTATTATAACCGATTCATCGGTTGTACCGGCCATAGCCAACCACGCAATAGCTGAACCCGAAAGCTCCAGTATTAATCTATTTGCAATGAAGGACGGGTAATTATTTTGATGCTTTCGCCATTACTTTAACAATGGCATCACATGTTTTTTGGACTTCAAAATCAGTTAATGTAGGATGCACTAAAAACATTAGGCTAGTTTCTCCCAATTTTTTTGCTACAGCCAAGCGTTTTTCAGGCCGCCATGTTGTGTTCTCAAATGCTTTTTCTAAATAAACTTCAGAACAAGATCCAGAATAACATGGAACATCACTGGCAATAATTTCATTTAAAATACGATCGCGATCCCAACCCGTTGCAAGCGCTTCCAAGCGTACAAATACATAACACTTGTAGGCTGCATGTTCAATATAATCTGGCAAAACAGGAACCCTGAGCGCGGTAATTTCACGGGCAGTATTCCAAATCCTGTTAGCATTGGCTTGGCGTTTTTCTGTCCAGTCAGGCATACACAACAGCTGATGCCTACCTAATACGCCTTGTATTTCTGTCATTCGCCAGTTAGTACCAAAGCTATCATGGAGCCATTTAAATCCTGCCGGGTGCTCTGTGCTGTATACAGACTCCCAAGATTTTCCATGATCCTTGAAAGACCACATTTTTGACCACAGCGCTTTATTATTAGTGGTGACCATGCCGCCTTCCCCACCTGTGGTCATAATTTTATCCTGACAAAATGACCACGCACCAATATGGCCTATTGATCCAACAGATTTTCCTCGGTATTTTGCCCCATGCGCTTGAGCGCAATCTTCGATCACATACAAGTTATGCTGGTCTGCCAACGCCATAATGTCATCCATCTCACACGGCCAACCAGCCAAATGTACACACACAATGGCTTTGGTTCGATTTGTAATGACTTTGGCAATGGTACTGGCTGAAATATTTTGCGAATCCGCCTCTATATCTGCAAATACTGGGCTAGCACCTGCATTTACTATAGAGGATATCGACGCTATAAAGGTACGGGAAGTCACAATCACTTCGTCACCGGCACCAATATCTAATGCTTTGAAAGCCACATCCAAAGCGACAGTTCCATTTGCTAGAGCCACCGCATAGGCACAATCTGCAAAGGCTGCAAATTCTTTCTCAAATATGCGACATTCACTACCTGTCCAATAATTAACCTTATTTGACAAGAGAACCTGTCGAACCGCATCGGCTTCTTCAACTGAATAACTGGGCCACGGAGAAAAATTCGTATTTAACATATCATTTGAATTAAACAGCTCTCGCTGGAATACCAACGACAGTCAGGCCATCGGAAATATTATTCACAACGACTGCTCCAGCCCCAACCACTACTTGACAACCAATTGAAATACATTGTTTTATGCTCGAACCTATACCTAACCAAGTTAACGCTCCTATTATTACAGTACCAGCGACATTGACTCCTGGGCCAATATGAACCCCATGCCCTATCGTGCAATCATGATCTACCGTAGCAGAGGTATTCACAATACTCGCTGCACCAATCTTTACAAAAGGATTAATGACAGCACCCGCCATAACGACACATCCTTGGCCAATTTCTGAATAGCCACTTACCGTTGCAAATGGATGAATCAATGTGGTTAAATTAAACCCCTGTGAAATCAGGCACATCGATTTATCATAACGTATTGAGTTACTGCCAATAGCAACAATAACGCCATTATACGCATTGGAATTTTTAACTAGACCCTCTGTATTTCCTAACACATTCCACGGACCATTAGTACTGACAGCAGGCCAATTATCATCATAAAAATGAATTTCATTCCAGCCACAAAGCTCGGCAATCTCAGCAACCACCTTACCGTGCCCACTCGCCCCTAAAATCGCCAATCTTTTCATTACCTGCTGCCTTTAAATTGTTCAACTGTCACATGTCCTTCTGCACTAATTCCATCCCGGATCAACACTTTTTTGACGGTCAGAAATAAAATCTTCAAATCCAACCATAACGATTGATTGTCTACATACCAGGTATCCAGCTTAAACTTTTCTTCCCAGCTAATCGCATTACGGCCATTTACTTGCGCCCAGCCAGTAATGCCGGGCTTTACTAGATGGCGGCGTCCCTGCTCTGGGGAATACAGCGGCATATATTCCATCAATAATGGCCGCGGACCCACCAAACTCATATCTCCTTTCAGCACATTCCAAAGGCTCGGGAGTTCATCAAGGCTCGTAGATCGCAAAAAATGTCCAAAAGATAAAAGCCTTTGATCATCCGCCAGAAGGTTACCATCGACATCGCGTTGATCAGTCATCGTACGGAACTTTATTATCTCAAAGGGCTTGCCATAAAGCCCTGGCCGGAGCTGCCGAAAAAAAACCGGAGTTCCCAATTTTTGACGGATCGAATAAGCCACCGCCAAAATAATAAAGCCAAACACCATCAGTGCGATCGTCGAAATTAATATATCGAAAAAACGCTTAATCATGTTGCCGTTCCTTCCAGCCAATCCACAAAGCTATCCGCTAGCTGGGTACGATCAAACTGATTGCGAGCAAGAATACGACTTTGCCTTCCCATCTTTATAAGTAATTCTCGATTATCCGCGGCTTGCTCCAGAGCGTCAGCAAATGCAACCGAATTACTGGCAGGGACTACAAATCCACATTGATTTTCAGTGATCAGCTCCGCTAACCAACCGGAATAATTAATTAAAACCGGTAGTCCTGCTGCAATGTAATCAAAAAATTTATTGGGCGATGTGCCATAACAAAATGCCGGTACATCTGCCAATATTTGCAGTCCAATATTTGCACTGGCCATTAACCCAGCAAGCCGCGCTTTGTTAACGGGATCATGAAACACGACATTATGCAGTTGCTCTGTGTTGGCCCGCTGTTGTAATTCGGCTTTTAATTTTCCCTGCCCGATCAGCAATAACGTTATATCACCACGATTACGACGCTTAAGTTCTCCGGCAACATCAAGTATAGCATCCAGATCATTGGCCATACCATGAGTGCCAGCATAAACGGCAAGAAAATCATCTGATCCTACCTGTTTTGGACGCCAGGGCTGCACGGCTTCATCCGCAAAGATATTCAAATCGCAGCCATTGGATATCAGGGTAATACGTTCTTGCGGTATACCACGACGCGCAATACCTTCTATGATACCCGGTGACAGGCCAATTAATCGATGAGCCGAGTGATAACTCGCCCATTCTAATATTGACAAGGCTTGCAACACTAACGGATTACGGATCACCCCCATCACTCTCGGTAGTTCTGGCCATAAGTCACGTACTTCAAATACAAACGGCTTGCCTCGCAACCAGCGGGCAAAAATACCTGGGATGCCGGCGGTCAGCGGCGTGGTCGTGGCAAAAACCAAGTCGTATTGTTCAGTTAGCGATAAACTTATACTCCGTAACGCAAACTTCACAAAAGTAATTGCCCGCTTCAGGAAGGCATCATTATTTGAATAGGCTAAATCAAACTCAATGATCTCGAAACCATCTACTTTGCCCTGGCGGCGACCATTGCTGAAAGGTAACGATAAGCCCGTCTCACCTCCCCCATAACTGCCACACACCAAAACAACGTGATGTCCACGGGCTACCAATCGGCTAATCATTTCATAAGAACGTGTCCCCACGGCACCTTGTGGTGTGGAAAAATGTTGATGGAAATACAAAACTTTCAAATTTTATCGATCTCAGTTCGGGTTCAGGAAATATCTATAACGCATTATTGCTACAGTTGTTTTTCAATTACGGTGAGGATAGTATCATCAATTTAGGCATAAACCTTGCCTTTACCGGCACGCCGATCCAGAAACAATCTCGGAGATCTGTAATAATTTGTCATGGCATATCTAATGCCTTCCATAATAGGCCTGCCTCTATGCAAGCCACTGGTGTCACACAAAATCACGGTACCCTTTTTGGCCACAAAAAATTTGGATTCCACACCCATTACACGGCAATATTCGTCTATTGAAGCCTGAGTGTATCTTGGAATATTTGAATGCGTCCGTGTTGCCGTTTTTAGCGCAAATTTTAGCTTGTTCGTTAATCGATGTGAGCCCGGCACATATTCAAATGGGCCGTTGGCCTCACAAACATCCGTGAGATAACAGATTGCCTTAAACTGAGGCAAAAAAGAATCCCGATGCCATCCACCGCCAGAGCCTAATTTATCAGGAGCGGCATACAACTTGGCGGCCATTGTAGTTGTCAGTATTTGTGGCATGCCCACATGCACATCGCCGATTGACTTCAAGAATACTGAGTCCGCAAACAAATGTTGATGCAGCTCACTCACCTTTTCCATTCCAAATATGCGCCTGTCACTGTCAACTATGGTTGCAATGGATTCGCGCTCATCGAAATTTTGAACCAGCATATTGCAAATACTTTCAGAAAAAAAATCCGGCAATATCCAGTAACCTTCAGTATTTAAAGCCGTCAGTATCTGGGGATCAACCTGAGTTTTAGACCTAAAAATACTAAGAATATGCGCTACCACCAGTCCTGTCGCATGTAGGTATTTATTCGACAAAACGTTGTCCAACATACTCATGAAGCCCTCCTCAGATGGTAAAATTGAGCTGAAACAAACACAAAGCCCATCAGCCCTATAAATGGCGAAGACATGGGATCTAATAGAGAGACCGGGTTAAGGTATATTATTCTTAACAGATAGCCATATATTATCATGCCAACTAGCGTAAGAGCAGTCCCCTTAGCCTGATAACCCACCACAGTATCTACAAAGGAAGACACGAGACTGTAGTAGAGAATAGCTATTAAAGGGGAGAGATAAATGGGGAAAAGATAGGCTGCCGATCCAATCACACCCGGCGAAGCCCCGCCCCGTTCCGGATCCACTACCGAAATGTTAGCAAAATTGAATCTTGACATAGAGCCATAAGCATCTCTGTACTGTGCACAATCCCATCCTGTCGTTAACATACACCACCTGTATTTGCTTTCGTTGATGACTATTGCCCATGAACGTGCATTTAATTCCGGATCAATAACCGAATGATTGATGGCATACCCCGCCGAAAAATAGATGGTAGCGACACGATCAACCAGCCAGTAAAGTTTGGTAACAAAATAATTGGTATCGCTAATGGTCTCGGCAAATACATCCATAGATTTAGCCTTGAACGCCATCCCTAAAATAAACAGGCACGCCACTAAAGCCGTGGCATACAGCTTGTAAGATAAATTTTGTAAAAGCCCTGAATTCAAAAAATTATACAGCGTTCGCGTGGATAGCAAGAACCATAGCACCAACCCAATGAGCATGATATGCGCCATGCCATCCACAGTGAGCACTAACGCACAAAATATACACCACCAATAAAATTGGCCAAACACATGTTTGTCCAGCCTCAGGACAAGAAAGTAAAAAATCTGTGCACTAGCAATAACCTTACAAAATAGCACAAGAGCCACGATTGCTGTATTGCCTAACTCTTCCGATGCTGCAACCGAATCATATCTGTTAAAACTCAGGCTTGAGAGCAGGTACACAGCCGCTAACGCCATATAAGAAATGGCAAACAAAGTGTGAAATCTTCTTCCCAAAAACGGGATAATGCGATAAAACCCAGAGATAACACTGGAAAATAAAAACGAAAACGGTCGCACTACCGTAAAAAACAACAGCAAAACCACCGTAAATACCAGCAAGAGCGGTGCCGTTATCTCTGGATAGACAAAAATATCACGACCTTCGGTAACTGCAAAACCATAAAAAACCAATGGGAATATATACGTCAGCATAAAATCCCCAAACGACACCCAAACTCCCATACAACTTTGTTGCCAGGCAGGCATTGAGTAATCGCCAGAAGTCATAAATCCTGGGTTTTGAGGGGGCAAGTTTAGGGAAGCTGCCGAGTCTGTTGCCTGCACTGGCGTTATGGCTGTGTTCATTTTATGTTCCTGGGTAAGCATAAAATGAAGATGGCGAAAGGGCTGAAGCAGTCGCCCGTACACATAGCCATGAACACCGGCTAATCCGCTGCTAAGACTTGGATATCTAAAACGAGGCTTTGCAAGCTCAGTGGCATCCAAGACTTGCTCAGTGGTTGCCCCCCTGTTCGAAATATAAGCCCCTTGCCTGTATCGGTAAACAAATATCATCAAAAAAGACAGTACATACATATTAATGGCTGCCGCATAATACAAATAATCATTTTGCCAAAATTCGGTTTTCTGGAGTCCAAACATCACTCCCTGAATCCCCGTCAATAACGCCACACCTACCATAAACTCCTTGCGCCATTTTTCGTCGATATAGCCTGACACCAGGGCAATTGAAAAGCGCCCAATCAAGCCCATTAGCAACAAGAAAAACATCAGCATTTCGCTATATGCGCCACCGCGCAGCATTGTTGTTAATGCGATAAAGATAAAAAAACCGCTATGGATGAGCCAGAGATAAATTTCTACCTTGCCGGTCTTGATCAGTCTCTGCTCAAAAAGCAACAATGCCCGCGAAAGCACTAACGTTAAAAGCCCTGAAATCAGGATAGCATCTGAGTACATGACTATCAGTGGTGCATCGCCAGAATTTGCTACGCTTATCACCAACTGCGCGAATATATACACAGAAAACATGATGACAAAAGATGATATTTGCAATCCAAGATACTTACGAAGCACAGCCATTAACAGATGAAATCCGCGGTTGTACCTGATGCCTTGCCCACGATGGAACACAAAAAACACACCCAGCAAACACGATATGCCTTCTATGGCCATGCCTGCGGTAGTGTTATCCCAGCCCCACGCACCCGCCATGATTAAAATCATGCCGGATCCAAAATTCATCAAAAACAGCAATGTTGAAAACATCCCTGCACTTTTGACATCCTGCCTTATCAACGACAAGCCAATTAATAAAGTAATGATCGCATTCAAGCCGTAAATTATCGGCAGGAAACTACCTTGAAAAAAATACACGGCAGCTACCGAAACAGGCGGAAAAACAAAAATCCAGACTCTCCGTAGATACAGCTCCAATAGCCGAACCAATCTTATATGGCCTATCAGATATTCTTTTCTTAATCCGGCGCGTGCGCCCGATTGAATCACAAAGGCAATAAATGCAGTATCTGTCTGTAGAGACACCAGTTCGACCAAGCCTGCATTTTTGAAAAAAACCCGGGCAACGAGTAAGGCCAATGAAAATCCAATAGCGCCCAGAAATACCGAGCCGAACCAGAACAGTTTCGATAGCTTATTAAAAATCAAGAGTATTCACTTAACATCCAAAAATTTAATCATTGATGCATGCTGTTTTAACGCATCAATTATCATACCGTAGTGGACAAACCTTTCTGTCTTTAAACTACTGGGACGAACCATCGTTGTGTCAGCTTTAGGGAAAAGACTTGCCAGTGTAAAAAGTGCCGTCGAAATAATAGAATAAATTTTTTGTGGATACCATCGGTTGCGTAGCATGAAATATTCAATCGCGACATCCGCGCATAGAATCTCTATGCCTCCCAGTGCTTTAATTCGCATGATACTTTCAGGATTTTCATTACGGTGCGGAATGTAATGAACCACCCGTCCATCAGCTGCCTTGGCCACGGCTTCAAGCACCCTAATATAGGCATCCATCTCCATCATCCCTCTATCAACTAGCTGCATCTGGCCTATAAAAAAAACAGCGTATTCAGGGTTTTCAACACAGGCATATTCTCTCGCGATTGAATCAAAACTGTTCAGCTGATAGTTTTTGTAGGCCGTTGGATCAAGCGAAAATATACTGAATGCAGAATATTTTTTAGGCATTTTTTCTTTGATCAACTTATCCGCTAAAAGAGATGCAACACCATCATCCAGCAAAACCAGGTCTTTCTTCACTGCGATAGAAGAAAATACCTTAAACAAACCCGAATAATAACTGCCAATAACGACTTTGTCGTAAACAGGAAAACGCAAAAATATAAAAGCAACTAAAGCTTTTGCATAAGCCACCTTGTCACCCGGCTTAACCCGAAAGATCCAATCGACCTTCATTCCTAATTCAGTGACCATGGCATCCATTTGTTGGTCATTGATTCCTACGTAACTTTTCCTCATACATAGACGGAAATCCCCATTATTGACACGCATATATTCACAGGCGCATAACAATTGAAGTGGAGTTTCCACCAATATTAATGTCTTTAGCTTCATTAAGAACCTTTAAAGTTTATAGAATAAAAACGTAACAACTCACGGCTCGTACATTTAGGGGTAGATAGAATGGCCTTGCAATCCTGAAATATAGTACAAAAACCTTAGCTTTAAACTTAAATATGACTCATTTTCATATAAAACCGAAAAATATTTAACACTAAAACCGCCATTAAAGTTTTTAGCTTTGTAAAACGCAGATAGACTAAAAAACTAGCCTTAAAATGACTAGACTCCGCCTTATGCGGACATAAATAGAAATGCTCTCAGGAAGATCATTTTAACATACTGATAGGATCAATATTCTCAACCCCTACTGGCAGTGTCCAAAAATACGCTTCAGATTAGGTAAGAACGAAGCCTGTATATAAGCTACTAAATATCCTATAAAATTAGCCGCCAAACCGCTGCGCGGCGCTTCATTATACTTGGTTTTCATGCTGCGCAAACATCGCACAACAACCCGCGCCGCATTAATTACCTTCACCCAATCTATCAACCTGTACCCATCTGCATATCGGATCACAGATTAAGTACAGCTTATGCGCTATGCCCATTTCGGCTGAATACTCGGCACCAGCACTTTTAAAAGTGGCATTAACGCACAAATATTGACTGTAACATCATGAAATAAAGACCTTTTTAACTTTCAGGCTACCGATTTTTTATGGACTTACACAAAAATTTTCGCATTTTACACAAAAAACTACTTATAACAAGCTGATTTTTAAAAAATTAATATGCTAAGACTGCGTTAAATCTTACACATATTTAATACTTTATTTAATTACTAATCAATGTGTTATGATTTTTCAGGAAATTATTTTTCAGCTGAACCTATCCGTTTGGTAAAAGTATTGATAATATGCGCAACGTTTACATGGACAGTAACAAACGAAGTATCTATTGCCATAAATCCAATCCTAACTGCAAAGAGAAAAGCCATGAAAACCATTAATCTATTGGGTGCAACAGTGTTACTCACTGTCACCATAACGAGCCTGAGTTTAGCCCAACAAAAAACCGAGCCCGAAGTAATACCCTTGCCCGAACCCTGTTTGGTAGAAGGCGAATGTGAAGTCGTTCACGATGCTCATTTTGATTGGGGCGAACTAAAAGATGGAAGATTAGAAAACAAAATGTTCATTAACCCAACGTTTACTGGAAAGCTGGCGGCAGTAGAGTTAACAAATGTTGTATTTTTAAATGGTAGGTTAGGCACGGTAGATTTGTCTGCTGGCGCTGTCTTAAATGGCGTTGTTTTTCGGGGCAATCAAATTGCCTCACTCAATTTTAATGGCGCTAAATTGAGTAGAGTGGTTGTAGAAGGAAACCTGAAACAGCAGCCTGTACTCTTTGGCTCAAAGGAAGAAAAAATTGCTGATGCTATCCCTTTAAACTTACGCGATGCGATAGTACGCGATAGTATTTTTGTGAATAATGTAATTCTTGTTAAAGCTAACAAAAACACCGTGATTCACCGTACCAGTTTTATCCGCAACAATATGCTTGGGTCGCTAATGCAAGGCGCCAAAATAGATAAATCTGACTTTAGCGGTAACGATGTTAGAGATTCAGATTTAAGATTTGGTAGCGCAACTGGCGTGAAAATAGTCAATAATCAAGTACACGGCGTCAAGTATCCTAAAGGCCGTAAAGGTCGAGTTGCCATCTATGGTAACTGGGCAAATAATCCCGTTAAAGAATGGGAATACCCAAGAGAAAAAAAGCTAGATACTAGATAATATCCTTGTAATTTAGGGTGTTGCCCAAATCTGTCGGTAACACCCCAACCAGTTATTTTTTCCGTTCTCAGAGTCAAAAAACTCAGTTTTTAGCAAGTTTTTAGCATTCCGTTAAATTAACCGCCAAACCACCGCGCGACGTTTCTTTATACTTGGTTTTCATATCCGCACCGGTTTCGCGCATCGTTTTAATGACCTTATCTAACGATACAAAATGTGAGCCATCGCCACGCAAAGCAATCCGTGCTGCATTAATTGCCTTTACCGAACCCATGGCATTGCGCTCAATACAAGGTACTTGCACGAGCCCACCTATGGGATCGCAGGTTAAACCCAGATTATGTTCCATACCAATTTCAGCAGCATTTTCGACTTGCTCGGGCGATCCGCCCAACACTTCTGCCAACGCACCTGCCGCCATCGAACACGCCACACCGACCTCACCTTGACAACCCACTTCTGCACCAGAAAGCGACGCGTTTTCCTTGTACAAAATCGCAATAGCGGCAGCCGTTAATAAAAACCGGATAACACCTTCTTCATTAGCACCTTCACAAAAGCGCCAATAGTAATGCAGCACAGCCGGAATAATTCCTGCAGCTCCATTGGTTGGCGCGGTGACCACTCGTCCACCAGCGGCATTCTCCTCGCTGACAGACAGCGCAAACAAATTAACCCAATCTAATGTACCTACCGGTACGCCCGGTGTTTGATGCGGAATAATGCCAGTCATTTGCTGATATAGATTAGCGGCCCGACGTTTAACTTTCATACCCCCAGGTAAAACACCTTCGCCATGAAAGCCTCTTTCAACGCAATCTTGCATCACCTGCCAAATATGCAGCAGCTTGCTACGGATTTCCATTTCAGTATGCCAGACTTTTTCATTGTCCAACATTAATGCGCTAATCGGCTTGCTGTGTATGGAACACAGCTCTAACAGGGTTTTTGCAGATTTAAACGGATACGGCAAACAGGTTTCATCATCTGTTAAACGATCTGCCGCTGCTGTATCCCCCGTTACGACAAAACCGCCGCCAACCGAGTAATAATCTTTATGTAGCAGTTCGCTTCCCGTGTTATCAAAAACGCTAAAGCGCATGCCATTTGAATGGTAAGGCAGCACTTTGCGATGAAACAGTAAATCGGTTTTTTCAGCGAAACTAACCGGGTATCTTTTTAAAACGTTAACTTGCCCAGTTTGCCTTATGGCTTCTAGCCTTGCAGGGATGATAGACGGATCGATAAGATCAGGAACCTCGCCTTCAAGTCCTAACATTACGGCCTTATCGGAACCATGGCCTTTACCGGTAGCACCCAACGAACCAAACAACTCAATCTTTAAGCGCTCGGTTTGCTCTATTAGACCCGATTGTTCTAAATACGTTGCAAATTCCATGGCAGCCCGCATAGGGCCTACGGTATGCGAACTGGATGGCCCGATGCCTATTTTAAAAATTTCGAAGACACTGATAGCCATAAATACACCCAAATTGAATTGTACATGTTGAACTTAAATATAAGGGAACTGAGGTTAAAAACTCAATAAACAAGTACAGCACTCAATAATCCAGTAAGATTTTTAACCTCCTCAAAACTGCCCTGTACACAAACATTTTACCGGTAAACATACAATGCCTCATCCAATAATAGCTAGGCACTTCCCCGTTAGAAAAATGAGTATAACTGACATCGATTTAACTGATAAGCATCGCTAAAAAGAAAATAAATCTATTGAAATCCACCTGATTTTCACTTTAATTGTAGCGTTAATATCTGCCCGGTAATTATTAATTATCATTGTATAAGGCGCTTATTTTTATAGAAATAGTTATAATTTTAATCGATTAATCATAACTATTTAAAAAGCATTACTCAGCCTTAATGTTATAGCAAAAATACGCGATATCTGGACAAAGTTCAGCAAATTGGGCACAATTGCGCGTTAAATTGCGTTTAAATCTACAAAAATAACGAAATGGCAGCTATAACCGTACTCAACGGCCCGAATTTAAATTTATTGGGGCTCCGTGAACCTGGGCACTACGGCGTAAAAACGCTTGCTGAGATTCAAGGCGCTCTCGAAAAACAAGCAGCGTTACTTGATCACCAACTGCATTTTTATCAAAATAATGCCGAACATGAAATCATTGAGCTGATACATCAAGATTACGCCAACGCTGTCGACTTTATTATTATAAACCCGGCTGCCTTTACGCACACCAGTGTTGCTATACGTGATGCACTGCTGGCAACAAAAATACCTTTTATAGAAGTGCATTTATCAAACGTCCACGCCCGTGAGCCGTTTAGAAAGCACTCGTATTTCTCAGATATTGCCAAAGGCGTTATTTGTGGATTAGGCGCAACCGGATATGAACTGGCCTTACAGGCTGCACACCAGATATTAGCAGAGAGATAAAACCCATGGATATTAGAAAAATAAAAAAACTCATCGAAATCATAGAAGAATCCGGCATTGCCGAATTGGAAGTGAAGGAAGGCGAAGAATCGATACGCATCAGCCGGTATTCGACCAATACTGTGATGGCCGCGCCAATCAATTACGCACCCGCACCGCAAGGCGCAGCACTAGCCATAGCGGCTGCACCGGCGGAAGAAAAAATCACCGGACATATCGTCAAATCCCCAATGGTCGGCACGTTCTACCGCTCGGCATCGCCAGGTTCTAAGACCTTTGCCGAAATTGGCCAAGCGGTTAAAGCCGGTGATACCTTGTGCATCATTGAAGCCATGAAGATTCTCAACCAGATTGAAGCTGACAAAAGCGGCACGGTAAGCCAAGTGTTGGTGGATAACGCTGAGCCTGTCGAATACGGCCAGCCTTTGTTCGTCATCGTATAACTCAACCGGTAGGGAAACGAAACGTATGTTCGACAAAATAGTAATCGCCAACCGAGGCGAGATTGCCTTGCGCATTCTTCGCGCATGCAGAGAATTAGGTGTAAAAGTAGTTGCGGTGCATTCTGAAGCCGACCGGGACTTAAAACATGTGCGCCTGGCCGATGAGTCGGTGTGTATTGGCCCAGCATCCTCCATAGACAGCTATCTGAATATTCCGGCCATTATCAGCGCGGCAGAAGTGACCGATGCCGAGGCCATTCATCCAGGCTACGGATTTTTATCCGAAAATGCTGATTTTTCGGAAAAAGTAAAGCAAAGCGGCTTTGTGTTCATAGGCCCCAATGCCGACACCATCCGCATGATGGGCGATAAAATCTCCGCCAAAAAAGCCATGATTGCCGCCGGTGTGCCTTGCGTTCCTGGCGATAACACGCCGCTGGGCGATGACAATAAAACCAATTTGAAACTGGCGCATGAAATCGGTTATCCGGTTATCATTAAAGCCGCTGGTGGCGGTGGCGGTCGGGGTATGCGTACCGTGCATACTGAAGCGGCGTTAATCAATGCCATTGCCATGACCAAAGCCGAAGCCGGCAGTGCGTTTGGTAACCCGACCGTGTACATGGAAAAGTTTCTGGAAGATCCGCGCCATATTGAGTTCCAGGTCATGGCCGATTCGCACGGCAACGCCATTCATTTGGGTGAACGCGATTGCTCCATGCAGCGCCGCCACCAAAAAGTGGTTGAAGAAGCGCCCGCACCTGGCATTACTGAAGCCCAGCGTAAAGCTATTGGGGAACGTTGCGCCAAAGCTTGCGTAGATATTGGCTACTTAGGGGCAGGCACGTTTGAGTTTTTATATGAAAAAGGCGAGTTTTTCTTTATAGAAATGAACACTCGCGTGCAGGTCGAGCATCCAGTCACCGAAATGGTCACCGGTTTTGACATTGTCAAAGAGCAGCTACGCATTGCTTACGGCGAAAAACTGTCGATCACCCAGGATCAAGTCAAAATGCAAGGCCACGCGATTGAATGCCGGTTGAACGCAGAAGATCCCAAAACCTTTATGCCCTGCCCTGGCACGATTGACCAGTTCCACATGCCGGGCGGCCCTGGTATCCGCTGCGAAACCCATATCTACAACGGTTACAAAGTGCCGCCGTATTACGATTCAATGATCGGTAAGTTGATTGCCCATGGCGAAAACCGCCAAAGTGCCATCGCCCGTATGAATACGGCGTTGAGTGAATTGATTATCGACGGCATTAAAACCAACATCCCCTTGCAGCAAGACATTATGAATGACAGTGGCTTTGCCGCCGGTAGCCAGAACATTCATTATCTGGAAAAGAAATTGGGTATTACCTGATAATTTTCCACGGAAAACTACCCTGTAGGTTGGGGTGACGTTAGGAACCCCAACATTGCAATGCACAAACTGTTGGGGTTCGTTGCCTCACCCCAACCTACACATCGGTCTACAACGGGATTAAATCCCACACAAAAACAGGGTGTATGCACCCTGTTGTTTTTTTAAAGACACTGTTTTCTAGGACACTATGGCCTGGCATCAACTTTCTGTTATCAGCGACGAACACACAGCACCTCTTATTGCCGATTTTTTCAGTGACCTGGGCGCAGTCTCGGTCACCTACATGGACGCTGAAGACGAGCCGGTGTACGAACCGGCTATCGGTGAAACCAAAATCTGGAGCAACACCCAGGTGATTGCCCTGTACGAACTGGACGCTGATCCAGACGCTATTAAAGCCCAAGTCATCGAACATTTCCAAAGCCAAGCTTTACTTAACTGGCAATACGACGAAATTGGCGACCAGGCCTGGGAACGCGCCTGGATGGAATTTTACAAGCCGATGAAGTTTGCCGATAAACTCTGGGTCTGCCCCACCGACCAGCAACAGCACGAGCCAAAAACCGTGTGTTTGATACTCGACCCAGGTTTGGCGTTTGGCACCGGCACGCACCCGACCACCGCTTTATGTTTAGAATGGTTGGCCAGCCACGATCTGACCGGCAAAACCGTGATTGACTATGGCTGTGGATCAGGAATACTGGCGGTAGCGGCGGTGTTATTAGGCGCAAAGATTGCCCATGCGGTCGATATTGACCCCCAAGCTATCACCGCCACCGAAAGCAATGCCTTAAAAAACAATGTGCAGGACAAAATCCACTGCTATCTGCCAAACGATTTCCCTGTGCTGCAAGCTGATATTGTACTGGCTAATATATTGGCCAAACCCTTAATTGATATGTCCGAGATGATCGCCAGCTTGCTGGTACCAAACGGCACGTTGATTTTATCCGGCATTTTGCATGAACAGGCCGACGCTGTTATCACCGCCTACCAAAGCCACATCGCGCTGCAACCTTTGGTGCAACAAGAAGACTGGATCCGCTTGTCGGGTGCAAAACATTAACCCTAACATACTCCAGACCACACATGGCGCACCCCGAACTTTTTCTTAAAAAAAACGAAGACATCCGCCTACGCAAAGGCCATCTTTGGGTTTTCAGCAACGAAGTGGACAGCAAACGCTCACCACTGGAGGGCTTTACCGCCGGTGACTTGGTACACATTATCAGCAGTGACGGCAAGAACATGGGCACGGCCTACGTCAACCCCAACACCTTGGTGTGCGCACGTTTACTGTCGCGCAAAGCCAATTTAAAATGCGGCATTAACTTTTTTAAAGACCGCATCGCCACCGCCTTGCAACTGCGTGAAAAGCTGTTTGATAAACCCTACTACCGGCTGATTTTTGGCGAAAGCGACGGCCTGCCAGGCTTGGTGATCGACCGTTTTGGTGACGTGTTGTCGGTGCAAATTACTACGGCGGGTATAGAGCAGCGCAAAGACACCCTGGTTGCCGCCTTGGTGGAGTTGCTAAGCCCGGTTGCTATCGTGCTTAAAAATGACAACAGCCATCGCAGCCAAGAAGGCTTAGGGCTGGAATCAGAAGTCATCTACGGCACGTTGCCAGATAACGTGATAATTGAAGAAAACGGCGCACAGTTTAAGATTGATATTTTAAACGGCCAAAAAACCGGCTGGTTTTATGATCACCGTGCCAGCCGCGCCGTAGTGGCAGGCTTTGCCAAAGGCCAGCGGGTGCTGGATTTGTTCTCTTATACCGGCGCGTGGGGTGTCCCTGCGGCGCTTGCCGGTGCTACGGATGTGATCTGTGTCGATGGCTCGGAAGCTGCGCTGAATCTGGCCTTGGAAAACGCCAAACTCAATAACACAGTGGATAATATGCAGTTTATCCGTTCCGATGTGTTTGAGTTTTTGAAGCAAGCGCGGCTTGACAACGAACTGTACGACATTATTATCTTAGACCCGCCGGCGCTGGTTAAACGCAAAAAAGATTTTAAACTGGGTTATGAAGCTTACCGACGGCTAAACCATTTGGCGCTGCAAGTGTTGGCCAAAAATGGCATCTTGGTGTCGGCCTCGTGTTCGCACCATTTAAGCCGCGAAAATCTGCACGAATTGCTAAGGTCATCAGGTAAACACATCGACCGGCACCTGGTATTTTTTGCCAGTGGCGGCCAAGGACCGGATCATCCGATTGACCCTGCGGCACCTGAAACCGAATATTTAAAGACATTTTTTTGCTCCGTCTCTTCAAGCTTATAAAGTTATTGAGGCATCGTTATGGCCACTGTAGAATATAAAAAACCTTGCGACCTGTGCGGCCAACCTGTCGAAATTGAAGGCTTTACCCTGATTACCGACAAAGGCCAACAGCTGTTTTGTTGCGGGGGCTGTGTCAGTATTTATCGTTTACTGCACAGTAATATAGCTATGACAAACACTAAACCATCAACTCATAATAAAAAAGAGGATTCCTAAAACAATGAAAGCCTGTGATTCTTGTAACGGCCGTGCTGTCATCGGCAAACACCACAATAATGTCCCTGTCTGGAAAAGGGCAATTGGCATGGTGCTGGTGTATTTACCCATCGTCACTTTGCCGTTTGTGTTTATCAGCGCCTATTTAACCTATTACCACCTGATTTTAATCGGCGGCGAGAACATTAAAAAACTGTCTGATTTTTTACCTGATAGAGCCAGTCATCGCTATACACTTAAAAATCAAATCACTATGCATGGCTCATTTAAAGCCAGCTTATCGCAGTACAAATTATTTTGGATACTCAATTGCACTTGGTATTGTCCGGTCAGTGTTGCTGTATTTGAATGGCATGCCTACTTGGTAAAAATTGTCGAAAATTGGTGGTGTCCGTTTACCCACGAGAAAAAAGAAGGCTATAGCGACGCCAAGATTGATAAGTCTTTCTGGCATATCTATCCCGAAGACATCGTTAAGCTAGAAAAAGAAGACCGCGACAACCCCATCTGGAATGACGAGCAAGACAAGTAAACCGGTCACTCATGCGCATAGGATCTTATCAACTCAGCAATAAGCTGATCGTCGCGCCGATGGCTGGCGTCAGTGACCGCCCATTTCGGGCCGTGTGCAAACAGTTTGGCGCAGGCTTGGCTGTGTCCGAAATGGTGGCTTCCCATCCCGATTTACGCCGACATGAAAAGACCTTGTTAAGAACTAACCATGATGGCGAAACCGGCCTGCGCTCGGTGCAGATTGTCGGCACCAACCCAGCGCAGATGGCGGATGCAGCCAGATTTAACGCCGAGCGCGGCGCGCATATTATTGATATTAATATGGGTTGCCCGGCCAAAAAAGTCTGTGCAGTCGCCGCAGGTTCGGCGTTATTGCGTGACGAGCCTTTGGTGCAGCAAATTTTGGAGGCGGTTGTGGGGGCGGTGGATATTCCGGTCACGCTAAAAATCCGTACCGGCTGGGATTTGGAAAACCGTAACGCGGTAAATATCGCCAAAATTGCTGAAAACGCAGGCGTTAGCGCGTTGACGGTACATGGCCGTACCCGCGCTTGCAAGTTTGAAGGCCATGCCGAGTACGACACCATTAAAGCTGTTAAGCAAGCGGTCAACATACCCATTATTGCCAACGGAGATATTGACAGCGCCGAAAAAGCCGTGCAGGTTTTGCAACACACTGGCGCAGATGCCATTATGATCGGTCGGGCTGCACAAGGTAATCCGTGGCTGTTTTCTGAAATCGAGCATTTTATGCGCTACGGCAAAGTTTTAGCTAGGCCGTCGCTGGCTGACATTCATAATGTACTGGCCGGGCATTTGGAAAAACTCTATAGTTTTTACGGTGCTGTGATGGGTGTTAGAATAGCCCGCAAGCACATCGGTTGGTATTTTAATCACCTTGACGGCATCAGCCAAAGCAGCAAACAATCAATCAACCAAGCGCAAACACCCACCCAACAAACGCAGTTGGTTGCTATGGTATTTAACCATTTAACGAGTGAGATTGCCGCATGATGGAAGCATCCCAAAAAAACGCCGACATTGTTGAAATTAAGCCCAGACGCGCCGATGACGTGCCGCTGTCTATCCATGTTAAAATCGCCATAGACCATTATTTTGCCCATCTCAATGGCTACGATGCCGTTGATTTATACGAGATAGTGATGAGCGAAGTTGAAAAACCGCTATTGGAAGCGGTGTTGGAGCACACGGGGCATAACCAAACCAAAGCGGCTAAAGCTTTGGGCTTAAGTCGCAGTACCTTGCGTAAAAAGCTTGATCAATATCAAATTTCATAATTATTATAATTACGCCTTGTCCACGAAAAACACGAAAAATATCAGCCAACTAATCCATGACATAGTAGCCCGTCTGAAACGCAATAACATATTGATTTATAGACTACTGCACTAAATAGCCCTCTTTTTCGTGTTTTTCGTGGACAACTTAATTCAATGAAATTACACACCGAATTATTGTTCTATTTATCCACCGATTTAAAACCACCGTCACAAAGGTAATCATGCAAAAAAAAATCACGCGGGCACTGGTCAGTGTTTCCGATAAAACTGGCGTTGTAGACTTTTGCCGCGAACTGCACCAACTGGGCATCGAAATTTTATCCACTGGCGGTACGGCCAAAGCATTGGCCGAGAACAATATTCCCGTTATCGAAGTGTCCGAACATACCGGCTCACCGGAAATTATGGATGGCCGCGTTAAAACCCTGCACCCGAAAATTCACGGCGGTATCTTGGCACGTCGCGGACTTGATGAGGCAGTGATGGTCGAAAATGGCATCAAGCCAATAGATATGGTCGTGGTCAATTTATACCCGTTTGAGCAAACCATCGCCAAAGCCGATTGCAGTTTTGAAGATGCCATCGAAAACATCGATATTGGCGGCCCGACCATGATCCGTGCGGCGGCTAAAAACCATAACGATGTGGCGGTTATTGTAAGCCCTGCCGATTACGCCGATGTTATCATTGAACTGAAAGCCAACAACGCCAGCTTGTCACAACAAACCCGCTTTAAACTGGCACTGACCAGCTTTGAACACACGGCCAGTTACGACACAGCAATTGCGAGCTATTTAGGTAAACTCAATGCTAAACAATTTCCGGATACCCTGAACCTGCAATTCTATCGCAACACCCATTTGCGTTACGGCGAAAACCCGCACCAAAACGCGGCGTTTTACCAAGAGAAAACGCCCGCATCCGGCACTATTGCCGCTGCCAAACAACTGCAAGGCAAAGAGCTATCTTATAACAATATCGCCGATGCCGATGCGGCTTTGGAATGTGTTAAAGCCTTTACCGATAAACCGACTTGCGTCATCGTCAAACATGCCAACCCATGTGGTGTGGCAGAAGCGGATACTCTTTTGACTGCTTACGACAAAGCCTATCAAACCGACCCCACTTCAGCATTTGGCGGCATTATTGCTTTCAATCAAGAGCTGGATGAACAAACCGCCAGCGAGATCATCAAGCGCCAGTTTGTTGAAGTGGTTATTGCACCAACGATCAGTGCCGCTGCCCAAGCCGTGTTGAGCGCCAAACAAAACATCCGCGTGATGGAATGCGGGACATGGGCCACCGCCAAACAAAACAGTCTGGATTTTAAACGCGTCACCGGCGGCTTGTTGGTGCAAGATAACGACAATGGCACGATTGAACGTAGCCAGTTAAAGGTAGTCAGTCAACGCATCCCTACCGAACAGCAAATTGATGACTTGCTGTTTGCCTGGAAAGTGGCCAAGTTTGTTAAATCCAACGCTATTGTTTACGTCAAAGACGGCCAGACCATCGGCGTGGGTGCAGGCCAAATGAGCCGCGTGTATTCGGCCAAAATTGCCGGTATTAAAGCGGCGGATGAAGGCTTGGAAGTGCCTGGTTCTGCAATGGCATCGGATGCGTTCTTCCCGTTCCGTGATGGTATAGATTCTGCCGCTGCCGCTGGCATTACAGCCATTATCCAGCCCGGTGGTTCGGTGCGGGATAACGAA
Organism: Crenothrix sp.; assembly: GCF_043729335.1. Taxonomy (NCBI): domain Bacteria; kingdom Pseudomonadati; phylum Pseudomonadota; class Gammaproteobacteria; order Methylococcales; family Crenotrichaceae; genus Crenothrix; species Crenothrix sp. The sequence goes on from NZ_JAYTLQ010000042.1 coordinate 61,009, forward strand.
GTGATTGCCGCTGCGGATGAACACAATATTGCGATGGTGTTTACCGGTATGCGGCATTTTAGGCATTAAGGCGATTTTATTTGTCCACGAAAGACACGAAAATACAAAAAACTATTTATTTAAACATTATGATACTGCCCCCTACGTTCGTGTTTTTTCGTGGATAATCCTGTGTTCTATCAATAACCGAATTTTGCATAACTCACATTTACGAGAATCTCCATGAAAATACTCATAGTCGGCGGTGGTGGCCGCGAACACGCTCTGGCATGGAAAGCCAAACAATCACCTAAAGTTAGCCACGTATTTGTTGCGCCCGGTAATGCTGGCACAGCACTGGAGCCAGCTATTGAAAATGTCGCCATCGCTGCCCATGATATTACCGGCTTATTGGCATTTGCAAAAAGTGAAGCGATTGATTTGACCATCGTTGGCCCTGAAATACCTTTGACGCGCGGCATTGTCGACAGATTTCAACAAGCCGGACTCAAATGTTTTGGCCCTACGGCCAAAGCGGCGCAACTGGAAGGCTCAAAAACCTATTGTAAAGACTTCATGATCCGCTACAAAATCCCCACCGCAAAATACCGGAGTTTTACCGATAAAAGGTTGGCTATCGCTTATATTAGAGCCGAAGGTGCACCGATTGTCGTTAAAGCCGATGGCCTTGCTGCGGGCAAAGGGGTGATCGTCGCTCAAACTGAACAGGAGGCTATTACCGCCGTTGAAGACATGCTATCCGGCAATGTGTTTGGTGCTGCCGGTAGCCGTGTGGTGGTCGAAGAGTTTTTGACCGGTGAAGAAGCCAGTTTTATCGTGATGGCCGATGGCAAACATGCGCTGGCAATGGCCACTTCGCAAGATCACAAAGCGCGTGACAATGGCGACTTAGGCCCTAATACCGGTGGCATGGGTGCGTATTCGCCTGCGCCGGTGGTTACGCCAGAAATCCACCAAAAGGTAATGAGCGATATTATCATGCCGACTTTAAAAGGCATGATGGCCGATGGTAATCCTTACACTGGCTTTCTGTATGCGGGTTTGATGATTAGTCCTGATGGCACGATTAAAGTGTTGGAATATAACTGCCGTTTTGGTGATCCTGAAACCCAGCCCATTATGATGCGGATGAACAGCGATATAGTAGAGCTGTGTGAGTTTGCTTTAGCTGGCAAACTTGACAAGATTGATAGTGATTGGGATGACCGAGTTGCTGTGGGTGTGGTTTTAGCGGCTGGCGGTTATCCTGATGCTTTCCAGTCTGGAGCGGTTATTTCGGGTTTGACGACAGATGAAGCTGCGGATAGAAAGGTGTTTCATGCCGGCACTAAGATGGTCGGCAATGATGTCGTTACTGCGGGTGGGCGTGTGTTGTGTGCGTGTGCGTTGGGGGATACTGTTCTGGAAGCACAAACCAAAGCTTATGAATTAGCTAAAACTATAGATTGGGAGGGTATTTATTACCGGACGGATATTGGCTTTAAGGCGATAAAAACCGATAACTAAAATAGCTCGCTCTCTTGCTGATTTGCAGTGCTCACTTGTTTACTCAGTAAAAAAGTGAGGCTTGGCAGTTGGGGCAGAAAAAGTTTAAGCTATTCAAAATGTCCAGCAATAAGCAAGGGAATACCACAATGGCCTTAAGTGCAAAGTCAGAACCTGAAAATGCCTACCTATCCGAAGCAGAATATCTGGTCACAGAGCCGGACTCTGAGGTGCGCCGTGAATATATTAACGGCCAACTTTATGCTATGGCTGGCGGAAGTGCCAACCACAATATTTTATCCGGCAATATCTTTGGTGAATTCAGAAACCATCTGAAAGGTACGCCCTGCGTGACATTTATGTCCGACATTAAAGTGCCGTTAAAGGTATCTTCAGGAAATAATTATGTGTATCCCGATGTATTGGTTGATTGCTCTAAAATTGAGGGTAAGAGTTATTTTTCAAACTCGCCTTTGCTTATTGTTGAAGTGTTATCTAAATCGACCCGAAAACGTGATCTGACTACAAAATTGTTGCGCTATATTAATCTGCCGTCTTTGTTGGAATATGTTGTGGTGGAGCAAGATTTTGTTCAGATACATGTTTTTCGGAAAAAAACGGATTGGAAAGATGAGTTTTATTTTCTGGGTGATTCAATTACTTTTGAGTCAATTGCCTTAACGCTTTCGGTTGCAGATATTTATGATCGTGTTGAAAATGAAGATATGGATGAATTCAGGCAGGGTATTGTTGTTTTCGATCAGTCTGAAAATGACGGATAACGCAGTATTTGATCATTTACGTGCTCGTACAAAAACAGGCTTATAAACAACGTTTGGCTGGCGTTGGGTCTGGAATTGCTGCTCTCAGTCGGAACTGGGATTCAGCATCAGATTCCATTAATATTCGGGTTGAAAACTCTTTAAATAGTTTGTTAAGGCTGATGCCTTTGCGGGATGCCAGCATTTTAAAACGTTCGTGGTGATCATCCGCCAGTCGTATAGTCATAATACTCATGATTTTTCTTCTCGAAAAAAACATCTAAAACCTTGGTTTAAACAATTTTGAGTTCGCAATAAAAACTTTACACCTTCACAGAATACGCTTAATAAATTTATAGAATATTGACAGCCGAATATTTGTGAGACAATTGGTGTACCGCATCTCTTTCACGAACAATGAACTTTTCTAGCCTAAAATTCTGGAAATAATCATTTTACATTAGCAGTTCACCCAAATCACAAGAAAAAATCTAAGATGAAATACCTTCAAAAAATTCTGTTCGGTAGCCCTGGAACAGGTAAAAGCCATCTAATTGACCAAGAGATTATTCCTTACGAATTAAGTATTGATGTTGAAAAAACTCCTGCAAACATCATTAAAACAGTATTTCATCCTGAATACACTTACGGCGATTTTGTCGGTAAACTCATGCCGATAACTCGTTCCAGTAAAGTCGAATACAATTTTTACGAAGGTCATTTTTTAAAAGCACTCGGACAAGCCTATAAAAACATCATAGCCGCGCATGATAAACATGGTAATCGCATTGAAGGCTTAGAAATCGAAAACGTCGTGTTGGTGATTGACGAAATCAATCGTGGCAATTCAGCGGCAATTTTCGGCACCACATTTCAATTGCTTGATAGAAATACTGGCGGTTGGTCAAGTTATTGTGTGAGCGTGAACGAGATTATTTTTCATAAAATTTTAGAGCTAATTGGCGTAACATTCAGCTACGATTCAAATCAAAGAATTGATGAATACCGTTTAAAACCACATGACAGCGTAAAAAATTTGGCGACGTTGCAAACCAAGTTAAACTTTTTGAAGTTTGATTTAATCAACCAAACGGTAAAAATTCCGCCCAATTTATCGATTGTTGCCAGTATGAATACTTCCGATAGTTCTATTTATTACATGGATAGCGCATTTAAACGCCGTTGGGAATGGGAGTTTATTGACATCGACTCCACGACTGTTTCAGAAAAAGGTGTTGCGTTTAGAAATCGTGAGGAATGGAAAGCATTTGTTGGTAAGTTGAACATATTTATTAAAAGTAATCACAAATACATTCGTGGTATCGAAGACAAGCAGGTCGGACATTACTTCATTACTGACGATGAAATTAAAAAATCCAGTGTACAGAATAAATTAATGTTTTTTTTGTGGGATAGCGTTTTTAACCGCGATAAAAAGCCGCTAATCACCTTGTTATTTGGTGAAAGCAGCAAACACCATGACGAATTGATTACGTTTGGAGATTTTGCGAAACAAGTTAATAATTTCATCGAAAAAATCAACCTTCTATAGGCATGCTTAACTTTAAAACGTTAACGCTGGATAAACGTGCAGATCCCAGCAATTTAAGTTCTTTTGTTGGCATTCGACGTGGTCTGAGTAATGGATTAGAGTTTCGCTTGCCCCGTGGTTTTGAACAATTTCCCGATGATAATTTTGACGCAACCAAAAAATTGTTTTTCCGAATGTATAGCACGTTTAAAAAATTTGAACGTGACAGCACAAGGGATATTTTAGATCAATACGCATCAGGTAAAGATAACATTGAAAAACAAAATAATGGCTATAGTTTTAAAGATAAAGAGGAAAACGATGTTGTGTTATATAGCAAAATTGCGTTAATAGAAAATTTGCTTGAGGCTTACCATGATTTAGCACTGGATGTGATTGAAAGGCGAATTGGTACAGACGAAAAAGTAGATTATTCAAAAATTGACCGCTATTTACACAAAGCGATTTATTTGCCGAATAACGTGATTTATATCGACGAAATGGATTTGGCGAGGCAGACATTACAATATGAATCTGCAACGTTGATTGATTTATTTTGTTTCATCTTATCGGAATTACAAAATGAATTGGAGCAAGAAACTGATACTCGTGTGCAAGAATTAGCGCATCGTTTTAGCGAACAGCATTTAGGTTACGAACAATCCTTGTTTAATGAAGAAACGTTTGAAATTACTCTCAGCACATTGAAAGACATTTTGGACGATGTTGACAAGCATACAACCTATAAAGACGATGATTATTGGCGGCTTTACGAAGCAATAGAGACTTTTCTTTATGGCGAGTTAGATATGGAATGTCCACGCGAAGATGGCACGTTTTGGGGAATTAGTAACTTTTCATCCATTTGGGAAGACATGTGTAGTGCCTATGCCTTCGCAAATTTTAATGATATTGCTTATGCTGATACAAATATTGTTTTTAATGGATGCCGTGTTGCAAATACAACATCAGCAGGGTATTACCCGATTTATAAAAAAGAGAATTTTACAGACTCGTTTTTTATTGAGTTCCGTGGTAACAAACGTTGGATGCGCCCTGATTTGGTTCGCGGTATATCATTAGATGAAAAGAAAAATGCAAGTGATTGGATATTTAACAAAGCAATAGAAATAATAATTAAAAATAATCATGGGATTGCAATTGACTTTGATGTGAAGCTAATCGATAAAAAACAAGTGAAACTATATCAATTGTTGTGTTCAAACTTAAAAACAGCAATGACACCAGGATCAAAAGTTATAGGCGAGAATAGTTTCAAGTGCTATCGTAATTCAGAAGTTGAAAAACAAAAAAATAAAATAAAAGACATGTATAGATCCCAACCTAAATTACCACACGGAGTTCTTTTGCTTGATTGGAAATATATGGATGCAGATTGTTTTATTCATTTTAATAAAAAAGTACAGGTTGATATAACAAAACAGCTTTGCTATGAACTCTGTTTGAAAAAATCTCAAGCGGACACATCAATTGAAAATCACTTTGTGATTCCTTCGTTTTACGCTGAACCCGATGAATTAGAAGATGCTATTGGTAATTTTATGGACAATGCAATATTACACTCAAGCCTTCTAGCAAATAAAATTAAGGTATTTAAAGCTAACTTTTTAGAAATCCAAGCAGCATATTTAAGTCATGATTGAAATAAAATCACAAGCTAGAAGCCACTTTGTCGGCTACTTGGGTGTTAAAAATTATTCAGAAATCGAAAAAAATTTGATTTTACCCACTGTTCGGAAGTTTTTTGAAGTGCGAGGCATTCACGTATTCAAGCCTATTAACGAGCAAGCAGCCATTTCAGATTTAGATTTTAATCGAAAAAAATTTGATAATTTCTTCGCGCATTTTTATGATTTTATTGTCAGTGATATTAACAAAAATGGTGATGATGTTGAAGCCATTGTTAAGTATTGCATCACGTTAGACGAAACCAATTGCAGTAAAACCTGCGAGAAAACGCAAATCCGGTATGACGAAATTTTACTTTTTGATCAGCCGGTATTTTATTTTATTTATGTAGATATTAAAGATATTTTTGCTTCTTTGCGCTCAGTAACTATTGTTGATTTCAAAAAGTAATTAGGTGTTTAAGGGTTACCAGCTGGTGTTTTCGATCCGCTCCAATTGCAAACAGGCAGTAATATCTCATCCGTTAATTCATTAATTCATTAATACGCACTTAAAGATCAGCTTGGATTTTAACAATGGATACCATCAGTTATTCAACTTTCGCAACCAACTGACCAGAGCACATTAGCGTTAATCATTTAAAAAACAATATCTTAAGAATTTATATTTTTCCGGAAAGTTTTACTCAAACAAATTTCCAATACTTCTATCCCAAAAATAAACTAAAATATCTATTTTAAAATAGTTACTTTTAAAGCAATGCAACTTACCATCTCCCAACTACAATCCAAGCATAAAGCACTGGTGGCGGCACTTAAACGTGGCGAAATGGTAGAAATCACCTATCATGGCCAAACACTCGGCATTGTGCATCCAGCTACGCATACTATCAACACCCAAGAACAAGAAGCCGCAATGAACGCCTTTTTTGGGTTACACAAAGACAGTAGTATTGCCTCTGTAGAAGAAGAATTACGTATTATACGCAAGGGAAGACAGAACAAACTTGGACGGCCTGACAAATAGTGAACCCGCATTATTTACCAATATCATTTAAATCCTCAGCAATACCCCCAGCCGAAATTTTATGTCGCAACGCCTGCTGCAACTGTTTATCTATCGGAAAATTCCACAAAAACGGCACACCAAATAGCATAATCACACAGGGCACCCAGCCATAAATAGCCAACAATGCCGTTATAGACGAGGATGTATGGATAGCTTGTGTCGGATCAAAGCCAAACAGCGACGGCAAAGACGTACCCAACAAAACGCCCAAACCGATAGCCAACTTGCTCGCCACACCCCATATCGAAAAATACAATCCTGTGCGCTGCCTGCCTGAAGCTACCGTATCAAAATCCACTACATCGGCACCAATGGAGCTGGACAAAAAGAAAATAGAAGCCAAACTGCTACCACGCAGCAAAATAAGAGCGACATACAACACCGTATCGCCCTCCCCCACCAACGGCAGAAAAACACTCCACAACGCTATCCAAAGCGCACACAAAGAAATCGCCCGATGCTTACCTAATTTGTCAGACACCCAAATCCATACCGGCAAACACAGTATTGAAATAAAATTTTCCGCCATAATCATCGGCGCAAATAAATCCGGCGCTTTAACCACATGATTCAACACAAAACGGTGCAAAGTTGCCTGCATTAATACCGCTGTGCCAAATAATACAACGGCCGCCAAAGTACGCAAAAAAGCCTGGTTTTGCGCCATCACCCTCAACGCTTGCCAGGTTTTCTTAAAGATAGCTTCGTTTGCCACGGGCTGTAAATCAACAGTCGCTAAAATTTCCGGTTCACGTTCCGGCACTTTCCAAAGTGTTGCCATCACTAACAACGGCTGGATGACAACAATCAATATAGCAATGGCCATGAGCTGCAAGCGCACATCCGTAACGCCTTTTATTGTCATCACAATCAAAATGGCTAAAAACAGCATCTGGCCAAAAAATCCGAATGCCTCGCGCCATGCCGTTACCCGCGAACGCTCTGCGTAATCGGTGGAAAGCTCTGCACCCCAAGCTTTGTAAGGCAAATCAACAAAGGTATAAGCTAAATAAAGCAAACTCGACCAGACAAATAAATAAGTTATCGACACATCCTTGCCGGGAACAAAAACCATCCACGCACACACTATTAATAAAGGTGTACCGACAGCAAGCCACGGTTTACGTCTGCCCCAGCGTGTGCGCATCTTATCGCTCATTACCCCGACAATAGGATCTATCAAAATATCCAAAAACCGCGATGCCGCTATCGCCAACCCCACACTGGCCATGGGTAAGCCTAACTCATCTGCGTAAAATGAAGGGATAAAAAGCGCCAACGGCAAAATGACGATTGCATGGGTTAAATGCGGCAATCCATACAAAATCATTAAGTTACGTGATAATGGCTTGGAATTAGATAAGTCGTGTTTCGACATAGTGTTACCCCGATTGCAAATGGATTTTTAATGGAATTATTTTACACCTTGCTAATATAAAACCACCTACAAACTCGTCTTTTAAGGCTTTAATGAACCTCCTGATGTTTTAACATCACTAATGCTTTTAAGCTCCAACTGCTTGACACTGAGATTTATCTTTGTCGGCTTAAAACATAAATAACCATAATTACTGGAAATATCATGGCAATCACCTATCCCCTCAGTGTTTATTACGATGCCTCATGCCGCTTATGCAACAGCGAAATGCAAAACATCAAGCTGCATGATATCAATAATCAATTAATACTTATCGATTGTTCTGCGCCGGATTTTGATGATAACGTTTGCAAAATCAACAATATTAATTTGGAAGATATGATGATTCGCCTTCATGTGCAAGATGCTCAAGGAAAATGGCTTATTGGCGTAACAGCGTTTGAACTGATCTATCAAACCATAGGTATGGATTTTGTGGCTAAAATTTGGCGACTGCCCATTACTCGAATTTGGCTATATCCATTCATCGCTAAACATAGAAATGCCCTTTCAAAACTTGGTGTCCCGCAATTGTTTGATCTTACGCTGAAATTTATGGCAAAACGCGCGGAAAAGCGCAGCCGCTTATGCAGCGAAGGCCGTTGTTCTATCAATGATTTAAAATAAGTATGCTGAGAGATTACAGAAACTTAATGGCTATTTACAAAAAAATGTAACAAATCCGCTTAAACCCGTCTAATCGGTTTTACCCCTGTTCTATTTGAATCAACACTTGTAAATTAGGAGAGTAATCATGAAGATATTAGTCTGTGGTGCAACCGGCTTTGTGGGCCGCCATTTAACCTCCGCTTTACGCGCCACAGGCAATACCGTGGTGCGGGGTGTGCGTAAGCCCTCACACCCTGATGACATTGCGGTAGATTATTGTAAAGATACGATAAAGGAGGATTGGTTACCCAAACTGGCTGGAATTGATGCAGTAGTCAATGCCGTTGGCGTATTGCGTGATAGCGCCGCTCAACCGATGGCTCTGCTGCTGGAACAAACCCCTATTGCACTATTTTCAGCTTGTGAGGAAGCCGGCGTTAAACGTATCGTGCAAATATCCGCATTAGGTATTGATAAAGGCATAGAAACGCCTTATTTTCAAAAACGCCGCGCGCCAGAAGCGTTTTTAAATAACATGCCTCATGCCATACGTCATCTTATATTGCGTCCGTCGGTTATTTACGGCGAGGATGGTGCCAGCGCAAAATTGTTCCGGTTTCTGGCAGAATTGCCTGTACATAGTTTACCTGCTGGTGGCAAACAACGCTTGCAACCTGTTAATATTGATGACATTTGCATAGCCGTTACCCGTTGGATAGCAGATGACCACGCGCAAAGCCAAACCGTTTCTGCGGTAGGGTTAGAAGCCACCGATATGCGCGGCATGCTAGATAGCTACCGAAAACAGCTGCATCATTCTGAAGCAGTGCATGTTTATATTCCTGGCATTTTAATAAAATTAACCGCATTAATGGGCGATGTTATCCCCGCCAGCCCTTTATGCAGCGATACGCTGGCTATGCTCAATGCAGGTAATGAGGCAGATAGCACCGCGTTTTCCCATTTATTGGGGCATCCGCCCAGAAGTTACCAAAATTTCATCGTCAAAGATAAATCCCATTCTCTGTAAAACAAGATAGGGCGCTAAGCATCACCCTTTATGAGCATAGCGCCATATTCATCCGGGGTTATAATTCCACCACATAATTCGGCGACATTTTTATCCTGCTCAGGTAGCACATCCTGCACAGCATCAATGCGTTTCCATTGCGCCGATGGGGTAACGCAGCTTTTTTGCGGGACATATTTTGAGTTATCTACACGCTGGTATTTATGGATATAACGTGGGCAGTTAACAAAAATTTCAGTGATCGCAACGCGGACTATTAATTGTGCGCCATGAAACTCATCAAGCAAGCGATCATCCACATCAATACTGGCAGTGCCATGTACACGGATGCGATGCGGGGTTTCAAAATCAATAAATAGCAGGCCAACTTTATTATTTGCCGTAATATTACCCATGGACAAAAACATGCCGTTGCCATCAAAACTGGGAAATGCCAGGGTTTTATTATCCAGCACCTTAACAAAGCCAGGGTTACCGCCTTTATAAGAACAAGTAGGAAAACCTCGGTGGTCAATAGTCGTTAAAAAAAACATATCGCGCGTTTCGATAAAGCCCTTGCGATCTTCGGCAATCTCCGTGGCCACAATGATTTGATCCAAACGATCAGCCAAATTTCTCGTGCCAAAACTATCTTGCAGATGCCGATGCTGCTGTCCGTAAATTTCAGTCATGATAAGTCCTGTGTGATCAAAAAATGCTGTTCAAACAACTTTTCAGGTTGATGGTTTTATGCTTAAGCTATTTTAATCCGTTGTCCTTGCGCAGAAGACTGCAACGCCGCCACCAAAATCTTGCAATTGTCTCTGGCATCTTGCAAGGATAACGCGGGGGCTTTGCCGTTTAAAACACAATCGCTAAAATGCTCAATTTCCAGTGTGAAATGATTTTGTGCGGACATGCGTTCTTCAGCCTGTCTACCGTCTTCTGTCCACCAGGAAATCACGGGGGCATCACCCGGCAACTGCCAAACCACATGGCATTTTATGCCGCCTTTCGTGCCGGTAACTTCATATTCACAGCGCCGCGCCCGTTCAAAACTGAAATCAAAATGGGCGAATTTTCCACTGCCATAATCAATAATCCCAGAACTACCCATATCAGCGCCGCTGTCGGTATAACTGGACATCATCGTAACTGCCAGCGCTGGCTGATTAAAAAACATCCTTGCAGAATGAATAGCATAGCAACCAATATCCCACAAAGCGCCGCCGCCGTTTTCAATGTTTTCCGTTAAGCGGTACATACGGGCTGGGCGCATCATAAAAGAATAACTGGCACGTACCGTTCTAATCTCGCCAATTAATCCTGAGCTAATCAACTCCAAAACCCGTGCATGTTGCGGATGAAAGCGGTACATAAAGCCTTCCATAACAGTTACGTTATGTTGCTTGGCAGCGGCTTCAATCGCATCAATATCGGCAACAGCTAGCGCCATCGGTTTTTCACATAAAACGTGCTTGCCTTTGGCGATGGCTTTTAATGTCCATTCGGCATGTTCGTTATTTGCCAGCGGCAGATAAACCGCATCGACATTGGCATCATCCAATAAGGCATCCAGATTATCGTAAGTACGCACGTTTTGGGATTGCGGGGAATATTTAGCCAAGGTTTCGACAGCAGCACCCGGTCGTCTGCTGGCAATAGCGACCAGTTCTGAATTGCCGGCTTCAACAATAGCAGGTAGTAAACGCTCATTAACGCGTGCCGCGCCTAAAATTCCCCAACGACATTTTTTGTCTTGATTCATAGCTGTACCTGCTCATTTAGTGATTAGTATCAGTATCCAGCGTTTTCAGTATCGATTAGTTATATGCGCTGGAGTAAAAAACCTAGGTTTTTTACTCCATTGCTAAATAATTAATGTTATTCATCTGACCAGATAGGAAAACGCTGTAATTATTTCGTGTCTTTCGTGGATAACCTTTATATTATTAAAGACGCAAATCTTGCATCTCTAACTTCACGGGCTAGTTAACCCGAAGCCCTGCAACCGCGCCATCATCAGGGCTTAACAACCAAATATCCTTTTCGCCGGGGCCAGCCGCTAATACCATGCCTTCAGAGACACCAAAGCGCATTTTTCTGGGCGCTAAATTGGCAACCACCAAGGTTAGCTTACCTTCCAACTCAGCAGGTTGATAAGCCGAACGGATGCCCGATAAGATATTACGCGTTTCATCGCCAATATCTACTGTAAGTTGCAATAACTTGTCGGAACCTTCAACATAATCCGCCTTTACGATTTTAGCAATGCGTAAATCCAGTTTGGCAAAGTCGTTAAATTCAATGGTCGGCGCTACCGGCTCAAACTGCTTTTCAATGACTGGTACAACAGCCGCGTGTTTATCGACGGTTTTTTCCAGATTTTCTTTGGAATCTTCAATAATCGCCGCAATTTTATCGGTATCTACACGGGTCATTAACGGTACAAAGTCGTTGAGTGCATGGTTTAACAATGGCCGTAGTTCGGCAGCCCACCCGGTGATCGGAGCATTCAAAAACAATTCGGCACCGGCAGCCAAACGCGGCGTAACCGGCTTTAAATACACCGCCAGCAAACGGAACAAGTTGATACCCATGGTGCAGACATCCTGCAATTCTGTATCCCTGCCTTCTTCCTTCGCAATCACCCAGGGTTTTTTCTCGTCAATATACTGATTGGCTTTATCCGCCAGCGCCATAATTTCACGCATGGCTTTACCGAATTCGCGGGCTTCGTAGAACTCGGCAATTTGCACGTTGGCATCGATGAAGTCTTGAAATAACACTGGCTCGGAACACGTTGTAGAGAGTTGGTTAGCAAAACGTTTAGCCATAAAGCCACTGCAACGGCTGGCGATATTCACCACTTTACCGACCAAATCCGAATTGACCCGCTGACTGAAATCATCGAAGTTAAGGTCGATATCATCCACGCCAGCGCTTAATTTAGCAGCAAAATAATAGCGCAAGTATTCGGGGTTTAAATGGTCGAGATAAGTCCGCGCTTTAATAAACGTGCCGCGCGACTTGGACATCTTCTCGCCGTTAACAGTTAGAAAGCCGTGTGCGAACACTGCGCTAGGCGTTCTAAGTTCCGCGCCGGATAACATGGCTGGCCAGAACAGGGCGTGGAAATAAATAATGTCCTTGCCGATGAAATGATACAACTCGGCAGTACTGTCTTTAGCCCAGAAAGCATCAAAATTCAAGCCCTGCTTGTCACACAGATTTTTAAAACTGGCCATATAACCTATCGGTGCATCCAGCCACACGTAAAAATACTTGCCCGGCGCATCAGGGATTTCAAAGCCAAAATACGGCGCATCCCTGGAAATATCCCATTGCTGCAAGCCGCCGTCCAGCCATTCGCCCATTTTGTTGCGTACTTCAGGCTGCAAATGGCCAGGGGCGGTCGTCCAATCTTTGAGCATGTCGGCAAAATCGGCCAGATTGAAAAAGTAATGCACGGAATTTTTCTCAACAGGTTTTGCACCAGAAATAGCGGAGACCGCATTTTTCAATTCGGTGGGTGCGTAAGTCGCACCACACACTTCACAGCCATCACCGTATTGGTCTAACGCAGCGCACTTAGGGCATTCGCCTTTGATAAAGCGATCCGACAAGAACATGTTTTTAACGGGATCGTAAGCTTGGGTAATAGTGCGCGAACTGATATGTCCTGCATCCCGTAAACGCGTGTAGATTAGTGCCGAAAAATCTTTGTTTTCTACCGAATGCGTGCTGTGGTAATTGTCGAACGCCACATCAAAGGCGGTGAAATCGTCCAGATGTTCTTTGCCGACCTGGGCGATCAAGCCTTCTGGGCTAATGCCTAAGCTATCGGCTTTGAGCATGATGGGGGTGCCATGGGTGTCGTCGGCACAAACAAAGTAACATTGATGGCCGCGTTGTTTCTGGAAGCGCACCCAGATATCGGTCTGGATGTATTCAACTAAATGACCTAAATGGATGGGGCCATTGGCATACGGTAAGGCGCTAGTGACGAGGATTTTTCTGTTGGACATGATGGCTTTATTGGCAATAAAAAATGCGCTTATTATGGCATAGTCAGCTATGCACCGCCTTAGCCAAGATATCTACTGCCCATTTTGTTGAGGCTTTTGCCCTCGACTTTTGCCGCGACCAATGCCGCAGAATGGATTTCCGGCGGTACGCGCAACATCAATTTTCCGCTGGCCGGTATTTCGGGAGTTTCGCCCTGCACTTTGCAATCATTCAACATAAAATCAATGGCTGCCTCAAAATCAGAACGCAAGTCAACGACTGTTTCGCCATGAAAACCAATGACCGCATTTATCCCCAACACACGGCCAACAAACTGTGGCTTTATTAGATGCGGCTCAATTTGCACGTTGGGTTCGTAAATGGTTTGGTTTGAGCCAAACGAAATTTAAAAGCAGACTCCTTCTAAGCTTTATTTGTGAATTTCAGCTTTAAACCCCGCCAAAAACGCCCCATAGCCCGCCGCCTGCATTTCTTCCACCGGAATAAACCGTAACGCCGCAGAGTTCATACAATATCTCAGCCCCGTTGGTTTGGGGCCATCAGTAAAAACATGTCCCAAATGCGAATCACCATAACGGCTACGCACTTCCGTGCGCGGAAAAATATGAAGAAAATCCTTTTTCTCAGTAACGTTTTCAGGCACTAAAGGACGCGAAAAACTGGGCCAACCCGTACCAGAATCATACTTATCCTTAGATGAAAACAGCGGCTCTCCGGTAACCACATCCACATAAATGCCATCGTGTTTTTCATCCCAATAAGTATTTTTAAAGGGCGGCTCGGTGGCTTCTTCTTGCGTTACCTGATATTGCAATGGCGTTAAAGTTTTGCGCAACACGTCATCGGCGGGTTTGCTGTATTGAACGTCAGCTTTTCCTTGATCTTGGTTTAGATTTAAATGCAAATCTTTGCCCCAGGTTTTTTCCAGATATTGATCGCGGCCTGATCTGTAGCGATAATAGTTATAACGCACAGGATTGTTTTTGTAATAATCTTGATGATAGTCTTCAGCGGGATAAAAAGCCTCAAACTTTTTGATTTCGGTAATAACCGGCTCTTTATAACGTTTTGATTCATTCAGTAACTGGCGCGAATGCTCGGCTTTGGCTTTCTCTTCTTCAGTTTGGTAAAAAATCAGCGAACGATATTGCTCCCCCCTGTCAACAAATTGGCCGCCATTATCAGTAGGATTAATCATGCGCCAGAAAGCATTTAACAAGTTGTCGTAGCTGATTTTATTGGGATCATAATACACTTGCACAGCTTCCACATGTCCCGTGCCCCCATTAGAAACATCCTCGTAACTGGGGTTAACGACGTGGCCACCACTATAGCCGGAAATAACCTTTTCTACGCCGGGCAGTTTTTCAAAATCAGATTCGGTGCACCAAAAGCAGCCCCCTGCAAAAGTGGCAACAGAAAGCTTTTCAGCGGCTGATGTCACCGTACTTTGTTGGCTGGTTGCCGCTGCATAGCTGTTTACAGCAAAGGTAGCAACAATACCCACCATTAATAAAAATAGACTGGTTTTCATGTTATTTTCCTCTCAATACCCTTAACTTCAAGATGCGATTGTGCAATAGGCAAAATTCTTAATACGGATCAAGAGGCGCTAACTTTCCATCCTTAGGGTTCCCAAGCGGATCATCTTCCCCTTCAGGTAGATTGCCGTCATTGACCAGATATTTACGTCTTTGAAAATATGCATTTTTTATAAATTCATATCGATCTATTGATGCCGCTTCTGATAACGCCTTTTCTGCCCCGATATTATCCGCACGTTTATCAACAGCATTTAACCCATATAAACCCAGGCTAATGCCGGTTTCAGCGGCGCTATCAAGCCCTGGAAAAGCGCCAAAGCCAACGTAGGTTACTGGGTTTAATGCCGCATCGCCAATCAAACCGGTAATACCTCTAGGTGAACTTGGCCCCAGTAAAGGCAACACAATATAAGGGCTGGCTGGAAGACCCCAAACTCCCAGTGTTTGATCAAAATCTTCTTGATGTTTGGGGAGATCGACCATTGAGGCGACATCAAACAAGCCGCCTAATCCTGCTGTGGTGTTAAGCAAAAAACGCGACCCATCTTGCCCGGTTTGCGCTAGCTTAAACTGTAATAGATCATTGATAGTGACACCAATATCGTTAAGATTACTGAAAAAATTGGATACCCCTTGATTTGCAAACTCGGGCATTACCCAGTTGTAGCCTTTGGCGACTGGCTTCATGACATAATCATCAAACTCATCATTAAACGATTGCACCCCCCTATTCCAGCCTTCCAGAGGATCATTGGAATGATGAGAAGTGGTGGCGCAACCGGACAAAAATACACAAAATACTAAACCGGCGGCTTGCCCGATGTGTTTTATTTTTTGCGTTTGGCCATCTATTACTTTATCTGATCTCATCGCCAAAAATGGGGATGGAATAATTTCAAAAGCCTGGTTATTTGTGACTTTAAAGCGGTTCATGAGTCGATTTCCTTGTCGTGTGTTGGTGGTTAGTAAGCCAAAAGGTTTTTCAAGTTCAATATGTTTACGTAAAAAAACAAACATTAATTTCCTGATCCAATTGAGCTCATTTTTTGGTTATCTACTTTAAGCGGAACAGTTTCAGGTTAGACCGTTCGTAGTGAGCCTGTCGAACTATGATCGGTTTATCAGCTATAGATTCGTGACAGTCAAGTCATCGGTATGTGTTCACCTCCCCCTTTAAAAAGGGGAGAGTTTACGAGGGGTGGAGGGGGATTTATTTAAAAAATCTCCCCTAACCCCTCTTTTTCAAAGAGGGGGACTGAACCGGTTACGGTTATCGTTAATAACACGCATCATCAAATAAAACCGTTTAGAGTGCAATCTGTATAAATACCTAGTGCATCAAAACTATGAATTTAAAAGCTGTGTCTTGTTTTTATTTGTAAAATAATGACATAGCTTGTCTAAAAATAATGGCTTTCAACTGTAAGTGCTTGCGCCACGCGCTGCCGAAGCATCGGGACTAGCTCTTGCTCAAACCACGGGTTTCGGCTCAGCCAAATATTATTGCGGGGACTTGGATGCGGTAACGGAATAATGGCTGGCCAATAGGATTGCCAAGCTCGCACCGTTTCTGTCAGTGAAGGTTTTTTATCGTCCAAGTGATAGCCAATCGCATACTGCCCTACAAGCAAGGTCAACTCAAGATGCTGCAAGTGGGGCAACAACTGATGACGCCACGCCTTTGCACATTCAGGCCGTGGAGGAAGATCACCAGATTTGCCCGTACCAGGATAACAAAACCCCATGGGTAGCAGGGCGATCTGCTGCGGATCGTAAAAAACCTCGCGTGTTACGCCCATCCAATCACGCAGACGATCACCGCTGGCATCGTTGAAAGGTATGCCGGTTTCGTGGACTTTTCTGCCCGGTGCTTGGCCTACCACCAACACACGCGCTTTTGAATGGATCTGTAATACCGGCCGAACACCGTGTGGCAAATGCGCCGCACATAGGGTGCAACCGCGAATTTCAGCTAGCAACGCTGCTAATGAAGCCATGGGCGAAGTTCCTAGTGTTGAGCTAATGAATGGGCTGGAAACGTTAATTTTTAAGGCGTTTATTTTACTACCTGAATAACAACTTGCGCAGCTCTTCAAAAATAATGATCGACACAGTAACACCGGTCGTCATTAGCCCATCCGTTTGTGTTAATGCTGTGGTATGAAACAAGGCTTGTGTTGATGGAGGCGGCGGTTTCTCGGCAAGTTGATGTGCCCGTAGCGTTTTAAATGCTGTGTGGCCTCCGTTTGTTTGGCTTAAACCCAAGGCAATTTCAGAAGCCTGGTTTTTCAGGGCTTGTTCTGCGGGCAGCGTAGCCAGTCCATTTGGGTTGCGGAGCCTGCTGCTAAGGCTACTGTCCTAAACTTGCTGCTGCTTAATCCATGCCTGCCATACCGATAGTAATACTGACAGGATCACTGGTCCTAAAAACAGACCCACTGCCCCAAATGTAGTAAGTCCGCCCAGTACGCCAAACAACACGACTAAAAATGGCACACGACTGGCACCACTGATGATGATAGGCCGGATCACGTTATCCACAGTGCTGACCGCCAGAAACCCCCACAGCAATAAACCTACGCCAGGCCAAGTCTGGCCATTAAGCAATAGCATGGTAGCCAATGGCAACCACACCAGCGTCGCGCCCATAGGAACCAATGCCAATAACGCGGTGATTGCCCCAAACAGCACTGGCGCTTTGACCCCTGCTACGGCATAGCCAACGCCAGCTAACATGCCCTGGCTCAATGCTGCTAGCACCAAACCGTAGACGACGGCGCGGGTGGTGTCTCCCGCCGCTTGCAGATAAACCTCCTGGTACTTGCCAAGAAAATGAATGAGGCCTAAGCGCAATTGCTTGATGGCTTCGTCGCCATCCCGAAAGCAAAAGAACACGGTGACTAAAATTACGCCTAGGTTCATCACATAACGGCCTATGCCGCCAAGAAATTGCGCGAACTGCCCCAACCACTGTTTTGCCCAATTGGCAAATTGCGTGCTTACCCCGGCCTGGTCGCTGTTCAGCCGATCTAGCCCCTGCTGTAAATAGTTGCCTAGCCAAGGGATACGGCTGAGAAATTCGGGTAGCCGAAAAGGCCCGTCAGCTGCATTATCGACCAAGGTTTGATAGGCAATAACGATTTCAGCTTGCAACATGGCCGCCAGCCAATATACCGTTAAAATGACTACTGCCGCGATGATGGCCGTCATCAGCGCTGCACTGAGCGTGGGCTTGTCGTTAAGCCAATGTCTCAGCCTTATATACAGCGGCCAGGCCACATAACTAATAATAAATGCCCAAATCAAGGAGACTAAAAACCCACGTAAAACCATAAAACTGAGCAGTAACAGACCCGCTAATAAAATGAGAGGGATAAGCAAGCGTATGGGTGGTTTAACGGAAAAGTTATTCATTTAAAGACAAAACTAGCATTTATCATAACGTCACCTTTTTGCAAATATTTATGTATAAAGAGTCCTTTAAATTACAGCAACCCTATTAAGAAAATACGATTCCCTGATTTATTTTTTGCTATTTTCGGTAGATGCTCTAGGTGTAAACAAACGCATGAAAAATTTTTCAATTTCAACCAGTATAAACACGCTTGATGCCACGGCGATAATCATTTGCCACGCAAGACCGTCGATAGCCGCCGTGCCGAATAACACCTGCATGGGCGGCCAATAAGTAAAGGCCATTTGCAAGTCCAGCAACACAAAAACAGCCAGCCATATCAGCTGATTGCCAAACAAGCCCTGTATATTAAGTACAGAGTGATGCAGATAGCGGCTGTTGAAGACATAAAATATTTCAAACAGCACCAGTGTATTCACTGTTACTGTCCGTGCTTGCTCAATTGACGCGCCGCGTGATTGTTCCCAGAGAAATAGCCCGAAAGTACCCATCAGCATAATGAAGGCGACAAACACGATGCGCCATACTAAAAACTTGGACAGCAATGGCTCATTCGGTTTTCTGGGCGGTCGGCTCATAATGTTGCGCTCAGGCGGTTCAAACGCCAGGGTGAGCGATAGCGTCACTGCGGTAATCATGTTCACCCACAGTATTTGCACGGCAGTGATAGGCAATATTTCACCCATAATAATCGCCGCAATGATAATAAAGGCTTCACCCGCACCGGTCGGCAAGATAAAAATAATCGACTTTTTCAAATTGTCGTAAATACCACGGCCTTCTTCAACGGCAGCGGCGATGGAGGCAAAATTGTCATCGGCCAAGACGATTTCACTGCTTTCTTTAGCCACTTCCGTGCCTTTTTTTCCCATCGATATGCCGACATCGGCACGTTTTAAGGCAGGGGCATCATTAACGCCATCACCGGTCATGGCGACGGTATGGCCATCGGCTTGCAGGGCGGAGACTAAGCGCAACTTGTTTTCTGGGCTGGTGCGTGCAAACACATCCACTGTACGAAGCGCGATTGTAAGTTCGCTGTCAGTCATGCGATCTACCCGCTCGCCGCTCAGTACCGAGCCATCGCCAATATTGATCTGCGTGGCAATGGCTGAGGCGGTGACGGTATGGTCGCCGGTAATCATCTTGACGCGGATACCGGCGTTTTGACACTTACGTACCGCATTAACCGCTTCAGCACGCGGCGGATCAATCATGCCAATAATACCCAGCAAGGTCAGCCCGTTGTCAGCATCGCCAAACGTAAGGTGCTTTTGTGTGGCGGGTAGGGTTTTAACGGCAATGGCCAGTAAGCGTTGGCCGTTACTGGCCATTTGCATCATGATCTGCTGCCAATGACCATTATCCAGTGGCTGGTCTTTGCCCGCTAAGCGTTGCCAGGCACACATCGCCAGCACCCGTTCTGGTGCCCCTTTTACAAACATAAACGCTTCGCCGCTGTGGTCATGGTGTAAAGTTGCCATGTAGCGATGCTCGGACTCGAACGGCAATGTGTCGGTACGCGGTAGGGCGTGATTTAGCAAATCGGTGTTGATACTGGCTTTGTGCGCCAAGGTGATTAACGCCGCTTCGGTAGGGTCGCCGTGTACCAGCCAATTGCCCGCTTGCTGCTCCAGGCGTGCGTTATTGCATAAGGCGGCGGCACGCAGCAGCTCATGTAAAGCGGGCTGTGTGCTGACATCAGTGCTTTTTTCCTCTATTTTAAAGTCCCCGATGGGTTCATAACCCACGCCGGACACGGTAAACAGCGTATTGTTGACAAATACCGATTTGGCCGTCATTTCGTTACAGGTGAGTGTACCGGTTTTATCCGAGCAGATCACTGTGACTGAGCCTAATGCTTCTACGGCGGGCAAACGTCTCACAATGGCTTTACGCTTGGCCATGCGCTGTACACCCATCGCCAGGGTAATGGTCATCACAGCAGGCAAGCCTTCTGGGATGGCAGCCACGGCCAGACCTACCACGGACATAAACAAGTCTGTGACTGACGAATGCTGAAAATACCAGCCATAAGCGAACGTAGCCGAGGCCACCACCAAAATGGCCACCGTTAGCCAAGTGCTAAAACCGGCAATCTGCCGCAGTAACGGCGTGGTCAAGTTTGACACGGTACGTAACAGAGTGCTGATGCGGCCAATTTCGGTGTTGTCGCCGGTATTGATAACCAGCCCACCCGCCGTGCCGTAAGTAATTAAAGTGCCTGCGTAAGCCAGACAAAATCGGTCACCCAAGGGGGCTGCACTGTCGGTAGTGGCGATGTTTTTTTCAACCGGTAAAGATTCGCCGGTGAGCATGGATTCATCAACGCGCAGATTTTTAACCTGCAACAACCGTAAATCGGCCGGTACTTTGTCGCCACTTTCCAGACTGACTACATCGCCTGGCACCAGTTGTTCGGCGGGTACGGTAAAATAGTGGCCGTCACGGTACACGGTGGCCGTTGGGGTGAGCATATTGCGTATGGCATCCAGCGCTTTTTCTGCCTTGCCTTCCTGAATAAAACCAATCAGCGCATTAATGACCACCACGCAGATAATCACGCCGCTGTCCGTCCAATGGCCAATGGCCGCCGTTACGCCAGCCGCCGCCAGCAATACATACACCAAAACATTATGGAACTGGCTTATAAAGCGTTTAAAAACACCCCGTTTGCCAACGGAAGTCAGTTTATTGAAGCCGTATTTTGCTAACCGCTGCTGGGCTTCTTGGCTGCTTAAGCCTTGTTCATTGCAGTTTAAAGCGGCACAGGTTTCATCTTGTGTCAGCGTATGCCACAGATTACGCTCTGTTGAGGTGGTTTTTTTCATGACGATGCCCCTGCGTGGTTTAGGTCAGCCAATTTTTCAAGCTCTTCTTTTTGCAGCAAATCCACCCCGACACTGACAATAAAGCTAGTGACGGCTTCAATATCCATGCTCGATTTAACGACTTTTGAGCGGTGGACAACCAAGGTGAAGCCGGATGTCGGATTGGGTGAAGTGGGCACGTAAACTACCAGCATTTCACCGGCTTTGTTGGTGACATAACCTGGTACCCATAAACCATCCTTGGGGTATTCAAGAAACACAATTTCTTTAGCGAGACTTTTTTCCTGATTACCGAGCAGATTGACCAGCTTTTGGCTAACGCGGTAAATGGTTTTAATCATGGGGATGCGGTTAATGAACACTTCCATCTGTGACAATAACCAGAGTTTTTCAGATTTGCTGACCCGATAGCCGATATAGGCGATGGCACTAAAAGACAGCGTAAAGGCTAAAACTGTCACAAAGATATTGTTGGAGTAGCCGTAAACGTAAATAAACAAGTTCCTGAGGATGGTTTCCAAAAACGCCAGCACTTGCAGGACGATCACAATCGGAATGACCGCCAAAATACCGACGATAAAATATTTCAAGCTGGATTTCATAAAGCTAAGCATGTTTAACTCCTGATTCAGTGTATAAAAACGTGATCATTATTGAGAATTTTTAAGTCAATGCGTTAGTCTAAGGTTACATGGCTTTCCACTGTTTTTGCATTTCCAAAAACATAAAAGAAGCTGTCCAGCTTATTAATACCAAGCCGGTTAATGCTTCCAGCCCTGCCAGAAAGCGAAGGTCACCGGTTGGTTTAATATCACCTATGCCCAACGAGGTGTAGGTGGTAAAGGAAAAATAACTGCAATCCATCAAGCTATTATTAAAGTGTCCCTCTAATGTGCCAAAGTAAGTTGAGCGTATTTTAAAATAATACGCAAAAGCAAACAGCCAGATTTCGATAACATGGGCAAATAACGCGCCAAAAACGCCGACCAAGACCCGCAAACGAGGCTTTATGTTAAGCCAAGGCAGCAAAATGGATAAACCATTCAGTGCCTCAAAATGAATCAAAACGGCAATGCCGACAATAATGCTATTGATGATAAATGTGAATATCATTTTTATATTGGTGTAAAACTAGGTAAGTTCGATTAATTACACAGTATATACTTGATGTTCAAGTTTTTAATTCTTGACTTTAGAGAGTTCTGCTAAATCAAGGCTTACAGTCATAAGCATCATCTTGTAGGATCTAAAGTCTATTGACAGAAACACCTTGATTATCCACCGATGTTAGCTTATTAAGCCCGTATTGCGTTGAGCGCTGCTGGGCTTCTTTTGCGCTTAAGCCGTGTTCTGTGCAATTTAAAGCCGAACAAGTTTCATCTTGTGTCAGCGTATACCAGAGATATTGATCAGTCGGGGATTTTTTTTCATGATGTCTGGTTTCATTCGTAGCTCAAGGTAAGCTTTTCAAACTCTTCTTTTTGCAGCACATTAATATCAGCACCCACACTATCAATAAAGCGGGTGACGGCTTCAATAATTGCAGTCAGCGGCTGCACTAAAAGTAGTTTTGTTGTTTAGCAGATGCCTAAGTTTTCGGTAAAGCGGCCACATGACGAGGCAATAATAAACGCAATACCAAAAAGCTCAGTAATAAAAGAACCTGTTAAAAAAAGTCCTGGAATGACAAATCGCGTCGGCGACTTAAAGGGCAAATCGGTCATAAATGAATGGATCAAGTTAAACAATGTACAAAGTTTACTCCGAAATAATTGTTCAGCAGCTACAGTTGTTCAACTTGTTTTATACAGCATTCTTAGTTAACGCACTTCTATTTCTACACGTCGATTACGCGGCTCGGCAACCTCATCGGCAGTGGGTACAGCAGGATCATTTTCGCCATAATAACGTACATCTAAACAATCACCTTTAAGCCCCGCCATTTTCAGCACGTTGGCCACAGATTCAGCACGCTGTAGAGAAATCCCCTTGTTGGTATTATTATCACCGGTGCGATCACTGTGGCCAATAACGCTGGTATCACAGGAATTACGGGTCTGTATTGACTGGTAGACCGTCTTTAATTGCGCTGTGGCATCAGACGGTAACTCGGCGGAACCTGAAGGAAATAAAAGCGTGTAATGCAAGGGCGGTGCTGGCTCATTCGCCAGCGCCGTGCCAAACATGTCCTGAATTTTAGTGTTATCGAAAACTTCTACCTGGGTTGGCAGTTTATCGGCTTTCCCAGCAAAAGTGCTTGCACCCGCCTGACTGAGCAGTTGCTCTCCGGCTTTGGTCTTTACCGATACCTTGCCCACTTTACCGCTGGCATCGGGAACCAAAACGACGGTTGTGCCGGAACACCCTGCCAGCATAAAGCCAAACATTGCAAAAAATACTGTGCTGCGTTTCATTCCATCCCCCGACATCCTTACCGAATGCCCAAAAGTGAGCGAGCCTTATTTTACTTCGATCAACACCTTGGTACCGTGTAGACCCAACGTTGATGTCGGCGTTATAAACTTAACTGATTCTGGAGAAATCCTGCCGATTGCGCCTGAGGTAAAAGCAACCGTGCCTTGAGATACTTTTGAGATAAATGACACATTACGCTCAGCCGGTTTAAACAGAAAATCGACAATCTCAAAGTGGGTTTCAGGCCCCAACGACAAAACCGAGCCATCCATAAAAATAATGCCAACCGCTGCATCCGCTTTAGTCACGACGATATCACCCAGATATAATTTAGTGCCAATATTAATGGCGGCTTCAACACTGTTATGGATGACAGCCGCAGGTGGCTGATAAGTTTTCACCATACCCACATAATTTTCATCAGCAAAAACCGGCAGATTAACCATAGCAATCAGTCCAAGCAAAATAGTGATTATTCGGCTCTTGAAAAATAATGGAAAAATTTTCATGATTTCAGTCATACCTCATTCTTTATAACACGCCCATTATCTAGGCCATGCCTTTCACGCAAACCCAAATGATGATTTCACCCTATCCTTTTACCGGTCTTTTATCCAGTTTTCTCTGCAAAGTACGCCGGTGCATATTCAATGCTCTAGCTGTCGCGGCTATATTACCCTCGTGTTGCAATAGCACTTTTTGCAAATGCTCCCATTCCAAGCGCTTTACCGAAAATGGCTGTTCCCTGGGTAGCACCGACGAATCACCTACGTTTTTATACAAGGCATTAATAATTTCTTCAGTATTTGCTGGTTTGGTTAAATAATGCGTTGCGCCAAGCTTTATGGCTTCAACCGCTGTGGCAATACTGGCAAAACCCGTCAGCATCACACACACAGTTTTTTCATCCAGCGAAATAAGCTTTTTTACCAACTCCAAACCAGATTCATGACCAATGCGTAAATCAATCACCGCATATTCTGGTAAGTTCTGTTCGGCCAAAAGAATACCATTTTTTACATTATTGGCAACCAATACTTCATAATTTCGCTTTTCCAGCGCACTTTTTAACACATTGCAAAAAGTTTCGTCATCGTCCACCAGTAAAAGGCGCGGCTTATCCAATTCATTCTCTATCATCACTTTCCTCTGTCTGTAAAAGTGGAAGCGTTATTTCCACACATGCGCCTCCGGAATCCAGGTTACCGAAATTAATTTGCCCCCCTAAACGCTTAATGGTCGAATAAGTTAAAAACAAGCCGACACCCAAACCCCGTTTTTGGCTGATAACAGGCGTTTTTCCAGCAAACTCAACCAATTCTGGCGGCATCCCTGGACCAAAATCGCGAATTTTAAGATGAATATAGTGCATATCCCAAGCGGCATGAAATTCTAAACCTTGTTCAGGGTTTGTTGCCTCAGCAGCATTGTTTAACACGTTAATGATGGAATGAGTCAGCGTTCTTTCGGCAATAATACTGGCTTCACTGGCGATATCCGGGCTAATAAAAAGGCAGAGTTTTGCACCGGGTTTATGGGTGCGCCATTGTTCCAGCACTCCATCGATATAGTCAATGACCGACATAATTCGCCCAGATTCCGCACGCATTTCACCTGCCGAAGCTGACATTAGCGATAACGCCTGCTTACAGCGGCTGATTTGCTGCTGCACAATAATAATTTTTTCATGTAAATCAGGAAACCGGTGAACCGGAAAATCTTGCTCCAACTCATGGGCAACAATGGCTATCGTGCCTAACGGCGTGCCCATATCATGCGCCGCACTGGCTGCCAGCGTACCCAACGCGACTATTTTCTCATCTCTTAAGGCATTTTCTCGCGCTTCTGCCAGGCTTCGTTCCTGATTTTTTAGCGTTCTTGCTAATTCAACAACAAAAAATGCAACTAAACCCGCACTAAACACAAAACCCGACCACATACCGAACATGTGCAGATTAAAATATTCCATATCGCGCATTTCGTGGGTCATTTGCAACTCTACAAAATGCTCCATATCGGGATGTAGCATGGCAGGATTAATCATGTGCGGTTCTATTGAGGGCAACGGCACATTAAAGGCAATAAGCATGGTGTACATGGATGATGTCAAAATCACCATATACCATGCGTAAGCTTGCGGCAACATGATTGCGGTAATAATCAGCGGCAATAAAAACACCCAGGTAATCGGGTTTGATGCGCCGCCGGTCAGGTATAACAAAGAGGTAATGGCAAAGACATCAATAGAGATATGCGAAAAAATCTCTACATCGGTCACCGGTTTTTCGGATTGTATGCGCATTGAGGTATACACATTGACAATAATAATCGATACCATAACCAGCCACAATTGCTGTTCAGGTATGCGAATATTAAGACCGTAAATGCACAAAATAATCAAAATAGCTTCGCTGAGTATCATCAAGTTTCTGAGGATAAACAGCCATTTTAAATTTTTACGGACAACATCTTCCGATAAGTCTGAAACGTGTGAAAGCATAAAATATTTAGGAGTAACACAACAGTGAAAAAAATCAGGTAAAACGCCGAATTCAATGATGACAACGAGCTTTTGCTAACAGAACCCAACACCTAAACCGCCCAGACCACAATAGCCTTGTGGATTTTTAGCCAGATATTGCTGATGATAATCTTCAGCATAATAAAACGGGTCGGCAGCCATAATTTCGGTGCTAATTTCGCCAAAACCAGCGTCTGTTAAGCACTGCTGATAATGTACTTTTGAGCTATTAGCTTCATCAAATTGTTCTTGGCCGTAGGTATAAATGCCCGATCGGTATTGTGTGCCGACATCGTTGCCCTGCCCCATGCCTTGCGTGGGATTGTGTGCTTGCCAAAATAATATCAATAGTTGCTGGTAAGTAATCAAAGCCGGATCATAATTAACCAATACCACTTCGTTATGGCCTGTAAGCCCTGTACAAACCTCATCGTAGGTGGGGTTAGGTGTAAAACCGGCGCTATAGCCAACCGCTGTACTGAACACATTGGGAAGTTGCCAAAACTTGCGTTCAGCACCCCAAAAACACCCTAAACCAAAAACGGCCTGTTGGATAGATTCGGGGAAAGGCGGCACTATCGGATTGCCGTTTACAAAATGCCGGTTGGTGATGACCATAGGTGCATCTCGCCCAGGTAAAGCACTGTCTTGCGAGGGCATGACGGTTTTTTTTGTCGAAAAAATCATAATTTTTGAGCCCATTAACACTGTGTTAAGCTAAAGGTTACTATGATTCCTATTCATAATCAAAGCTTGAAACTTTTCATCGGAGCAGCATGAGCAACCAAGATTTTTTACACCGATTTTTATTTGAAGAACAGGGTATTCGCGGCGAATGGATTCAACTGACTGACAGCTGGCAGGCTATTAAAAAAAACCAACAGGGGCCTGAACCAGCACAACAACTGCTAGGCCAAGCCTTGGCCGCCGTGGCCATGTTATCGGCAACCATTAAATTTGAAGGCTCGTTAATTTTACAAGCCCAAGGCGATGGCGCGATTAAAACATTGGTGGCGCAGGCGACTCATGATCGAAAAATAAGAGGCCTGATAAGAAGCGACGCTTTTGTGCCCACCGGCTCGCTGGAGGATATGTTTGGATCAGGTAATCTCGTCTTGACCATAAAGCCTGATCATGCCGATCCTTATCAAGGCATTATTGCGCTTCAGGGGCAAAATTTGGCAATGGCATTTGAAGGTTATTTTAGCCAATCCGAGCAACTTAAAACCCGTCTGTGGTTATTTGCCAATGACACTCAGGCCGTAGGTTTCTTATTACAGCAATTGCCCGGCAACACCGATTCTAGCCATTGGGAACATATCGAAATACTGGCGAACACCCTTAAAGAACACGAATTAATGACGCTAAATTGCCAGCAAATATTATATCGTTTGTTTCATGAAGAAAATATACGCTTGTTTGAGGCAGAGCCCGTCAGTTTTCAATGTATTTGTTCGAAGGCCAGAATCGAAACCATACTAAAAAATCTGGGACAAGAAGAGCTGGATAGTATTTTGCGTGAGCGCGGTAATGTTGAAGTTGGCTGTGAATTCTGCAACACCAATTATCATTTTGACGCCATAGATATTACCAAGCTTTTTTCTTCGCAGGACTTTGCACAGTCCTCTACCACACGGCACTGAGGTATTATGACCATGACATCGCTTACCCATCGTAGTCTGCGTTTTATCTGCCTGATATTAATAGCCTGTTCTTTGTCGGCGTGTGTTTACTGGATGCGCGCCTATCAAGTTTATTTGCAGATGAGCGAGTTTGACCGTTATTTTGATGTCGTGGTTAGCGACGATTTCAGTTTGCACTTCAAAAAGCCAATTATGCTCAGTGAAGATTTTGTATCGTTGTCCAAACTTCATGCCAGCGAAGAAACCGCTTTAGCCGATGGCAAAAAATGGCGTTACTGGTTTCGTAAAGTTAACGGCTATAAAAAACCCGTTACGCCCGAAGTGAAATTTTATTCAGACTTAACCTTCAACAAACAAAACCAACTCACTGCATGGACATTTTCGTCGTTGTTTTTACAGATAGCACCGCCGAAATTTCTGGAAGCTTCTTTGCGCTCGCTAGGGGGTGCAGAAATCAACAAAGCCGAGATGCAGTTACAGGGCAATAGCGCTGCAGTAGAAAAAATTGCCGACGATTTGCCTAAAAAAGACACGATAATCGCAAAATTGGGTAAACCTTTTGAAATTAAACCGGATAAAGGCCAGGAAATTTATACCTATCTGTTTTTGCTGGACACGCCGCATATCGACAAAGGCTATGAAGACAGGGCATTAAGTGAAGTTAAGCTATCCTTCGATAAAAAAAGCCACGAACTGGTAAGAATGGCGGGACGGTTTGCAGGGCTTAAAATATCGATTAATTACCGCAAGTTTCAGGATGAGAAAGCTAAATAATCCGGCTTCCAACTTAAGGCGGGACAGGTGAAGGTGTGCCGTTCGTGGTGAGCCATTCGACTAGCTCATGAGAGCCTTGTCGAACCATGAGCGGCACACAGCACACCCTTCGACAAGCTCAGGCCGAACGGTGTGCCTTATTGAGTGTCCCGTCTTATGTGTGTAGCCAATAATCCTAAGGAAAATAAAATGCAGAGACGCAAAATCTTGCGTCTCTGCATCGTAAAGCCGAACTTAATTAGTTTGCACAGCCTTGAAAAAACCAATAATATCTTTATTTTTTCCAGGCCATTCCGGATGCATCCCCGTGCCTTCACAGTACCAGGTTTGTACGCCGTTTTTACAGCCACTGTAAGCAACGCAACCTTCAACACCCTCTACTGGCGTAGTATGGGGTAAAGGCTTTCCGGCTTTAAGATCTTCGGCTTTTTGTGCCAGCTCTTGCTGATAATAGCTTTCCCAACCGCCAGCCCCCGATATGGCCTTTCGATCAGTTACCTTATAAGTTTTAGTGTCGCATTTATTGCATTTTGCCCACCATTCAATCGCGTGTTTGCCAAAGTTTGGAAATAGCTTATCGCGGCTGCTGTGCATGAGCATAACTGGCGTAGGCTTCACACAGTTACGGTCAGCCAGATCCTCGCCGGTAATACCCACGGCGCTAGGTGCGATGGCAGTTGGAATATGCTTGGTACCGTTAAAAAAAGCGATGCCCATAGCAATCGTGCCACCGTCCGAATGACCAGTCATGAATATTCTTTTTTTATCGATGCACCATTTTTCTTCAACAACCTTAGGTATGTTAGCCAATTGGACCACCGCTTCAGGTGACAAGGCACGATGATCAGCATAGGCCACAATAAATCCTGCCGCTGTCGCTTCTTTAGTAAGATAAGTAAAATCTTCCGTTTGGCTCCGATCTTTTCCGGCTGGTGCGTAGACCATCAGTAAAGGATGCGCGATGGTGTCGTTATAATTAGCTGGCGTTCTAACGGAATAATAAACACCGTCATCGGTTTTTTCATCGTCACTGGCACCCGCGTTACCTGACTTTGATCCCGCCTGACATCCCGCTGTCGCCACATCATTACTGTAAGTTGCCTCACTTAAAACGATGCCTTCTTTAGCCGCCTCAGTGACATGCTCATCAACGGTATAATATGTCCGGCTCGCGCCCGTAAACCCAATCATAAACAAGGCTATAGATAATACCACCGCCGACATGACCTCCATTTGTTTGCCACGAAAACGCAACCATTCTGTCTTGAATAAACCCACAAAAAAAACAACAAACGAAGCGACAATCAATAATCTGAAAAAATACAGGAATAATGTATTCATGGGGTTAGCCTTAACGAAAGATACGGGGTTACGAAAATATCCACTGGAATGCTAACTGATGTTATGCATTGTCCACAAGCACAAAGAACACGAAAACCAAGAGCAACTACTGCCAAGATGGCAAATTCTGCCTGCATATTTGGAGAGCTAAGCTGTCTTAGCTCTCGGATGAATAGCAACGACCTAGCGTAGATTAATTAAAGATCAGATTTAAAAATCAAAACTCTCAACGTCAGCTGTCATAAACAAAGGTGCGCCACCGCTGGAAATTTTAACCGCATGGCCAGCGGTTTCTTGTCCACCGGGTGAATTCAGGCAGGTTTCCAATGCCTGCATGGAAGGAAAATAGACTTCGGCAATACGATGATAGGGCGCTTGCGCTTGACCGGGTGCTGAAGTGATTAAAGAGGCGACAAAGCGGGTTTTACCCGCCAACTTTTCCACGGCCATCGGTACGTGTTCTTGCTCATACAGACGTTCAAAGGTTTCAAGATCGGTGGGTGTGGGGTACATGACAATTAATTTTGCTTCTTTCATGGCAAAGCCTCTTCATAGGGTTTGTTTATGTTGGGAGCCATCATATTACCTATTTATAAGGCTTGTAAAATACTAACTTTCTATGAAAGAATAGGTTTTGTCTATATAAGTTCAGGTTGGTTTTATGGAGATGCACCAAATCCGTTACTTTTTAGCGGTGTGTGATCATGGCAGTTTTACCCGCGCTGCTCAATTTAGTTACATTTCCCAGCCCTCATTAACCCAGGCCATCAAAAAACTGGAAGATGAATTAGGCGGGGAATTGTTCACCCGTGACCGCTCCGGTTGTTTGTTAACCTCGCTTGGCCGTGTAGTTGAACCTAATTTTCGCAAAATTTACAAGACAACAGTCACCACCAAAGCGGATGCCATTCGCTTTACCCATCTCAATAACATTCCCTTACGCATTGGCCTAATGGCAACCATCGGCGCACAGCGGTTAAGCCCGGTCTTTGCACAGTACCAGCAAGAATTCCCCAATATTGAGTTTGAACTGATTATTGACACCGAAACCAATTTGCTGACCCAACTGGAAGCTGATTTTCTGGATTTAGTGATTAGCGCCCCGCTACAATTACTCAGCGCACCTTATCAATCAACATTATTGTATACGGAACGTTATGTGGTGGCCTTTAGCACTAACCACCGTTTTAATCAGCTGACTAAAATCGATTTGAAAGAAATTCAGTTAGAGCCTTATCTGGATCGGCTAAATTGTGAACTAAGAGAAAGTTTGCGGGCTA
The DNA here is from genome assembly GCF_043729335.1 of Crenothrix sp. NCBI lineage: Bacteria > Pseudomonadati > Pseudomonadota > Gammaproteobacteria > Methylococcales > Crenotrichaceae > Crenothrix > Crenothrix sp. The sequence goes on from NZ_JAYTLQ010000042.1 coordinate 92,332, forward strand.
TTTGTCAGGATCAGGAAATCAACCTTTATGCGGCTTACCGTAGCAATAGTGAAGACTGGATTATTAATTTGGTACGCGCTAGTATGGGTGTAGCGTTAATGCCTGAGTACAGCTTGCCTTTAAATGCAGACGATGTGCAGTGCCGTTACCTGTGTAATCCAGAAATTAGCCGTAAGATTTATGCTATTTATTACCCGCATAACCCAAAAAAGATTGAAATTAAAAGCTTGCTTGCCAGTCTAAGCCATAGCTAATCTTATCGGGCGAACCCATTTAAAAAGTACAAGAAATTGGGACATTAAATACCCACCCCTAAAATAACTATCTTGATTACCTTTAAGAGTGATTTATGTCTGAACAACCTGCTGTCATGCAATGCACCGCTTTTTGTCTCGCGCAAAGTTTTGATATTAGCGCGTTAGCAAAATTGCTGTCTGAGACCACGTTAATTCGCATTATTAAAGGCGCATTAATGATTGAGGATACGCTCGCTTGGTCAGTGGTGTTTTCTTACGGCGCGGTTGTACATTGGAATGTCAGTGCAGAGCAGCAAGGAAAATTACATCAGCTGCTATTAAATCATGCCGAAAATCCGCTGACCACACTCGAAGAAGATAACTTCACCTTTGAACTGGATTGTGCCAGCACACGCATAGTTGAAGATTATATTGAAATTGAATCGTCTGATCCTATTGTCTTGTTCTCGCTATCGCAAGGTCTGGCGCAATCCATAAAACTGGCTTCCTTTGAAACCAATGCCATTACCACCATCAATAACACGCGTTATATTCCTAAATCATTGGCGGAAAAAGGCAAAATCAATCTTAGCCGACATAAAATCGCCCAAATTCGTGGCCAATTGTTTTTAACCAAAAGCGATATTATTCTCAATTATGATTTACTTGATACACCTGATTTCTTTTGGGAATACCCCGAATACGAAAACTACTACAGCATCATGGCAAAATATCTGGAAGTAGCGCCGCGCACCAGTGTGTTGTCAAAAAAACTGGAAACCATACATGAGTTGTTTGAGATGCTGGCGGATGAACAAAAGCATCGGCATTCGTCGATTTTAGAATTGATTATTATTGGCTTGATTGCCTTTGAAATTGCAATGACTTTAGTGGATAAGGTATTTTAATTTGAAGAGAACAAAGTAAGGTATCGTTTTTTACCTCACCCTCCTACATAAGCAAACTGCCTCAATCTTACTGATTATTTTAGTGCTGCCAAAGCAGCTTCAGGTGCTTTATCGAGTATTTTTAACAGGGTTTTTGCTGCCCCTGTCGGACGACGTTTACCTTGTTCCCAGTTTCGAATAGTATCGAGTGATACCTCTATGCGATGAGAAAATTCTGTTTGGCTTAAACCAAGCCGTTTACGAACCCGACGTGCAAATTGAGCCGCATCTAATAAAGCAATAGTTTCGTCGATGTGTTGATGCGCGGCGATGTCCTGTTCGCTAGTAGCGTTTAAACGCTCAGGGTCAATCCGTCCTTTGGGGAGGGTTGCTGGATTGTTTGGGTCAATACTGACTTTGATTGTTTTCATAATGCTTTATCTCACGTTGGTTAGCTTTTCGTGCTGAAATAATTCGAATGGTAGAGCCTCGCAGTGTGTAAACAACAACGAATGTGCGTTGCTCAATTAAGCCTAAAAGCTGATAACGCTCTTCACCGTAATCCCAGCGGGTATCTTTTTTAATAATGCGATTTTGATCAATGAAGGCTTGCACCACATAATCAAAATCAAAGCCCCGTTGTACGAAGCAAGCCTCACTTTTATTTTCATCCCATTCAAAATTCATAGCGAGAGTGTAGTTCATTGGACTACCAATAACAACTGTGAGTAGCTAGAAAGTTCGATACGCCAACATTTCCATAAATGCAGGACATCTTAAGTCGGAACCGGCTTTATTAACTTTGATTTTTGGGCTACACACATAAGATGGGACGCTCAATAAGGCACGCCGTTCGGCCTGAGCTTGTCGAAGGGGTGAAGGTTTGCCGCTCATAGTTCGACAAGGCTCTCATGAGCTAGTCGAATGGCTCACCACGAACGGCACACCTTCACCTGTCCCGACTTAAGTTTGAAGCCGATTTTTGGTAGTTTGCTAATAAAAACCCAGTTTATGAATTAATTATTGATCTCGAATATCTAAGTTTTACTGCAACCTTTAACGCACTGTTTTTAAAGCAAAGTTGTGTGCCGATAAAAAGCGCGGTAGGTAGACAAAAAAGCTACCTACCGCGCTAGACTAATAAAGAAACAGTTCTGCCGAAAAAACAGTTGCAACCATTACGCTAATTCCTTAAATACAAATTTGCGCATCTTTAACTGTGCACGTCATCTTTAAAAATATTTTCGGAGATCCCTCTCCCAAATTTATTTTTTACCAAATGCTGATATTGCTTGATGCTATAATGCCATTTAGTAGCTGATGTCTTAATAAGCTGGTGTGTTGTCCTTTATGAGTTTCACAGATACAAGTTTACTTAAAACTCCTCCCCCGTCGTCGTAGCTAACTTTTACCAATCCAGAAATCTTGCATATATCGTCCTGTTGGCATTTTTTAAATATTTTGGCGGCCATTTTGCTATCAGAGAGAAAAGTTAGGCCCGGTCCACCGTTGATGTCCTCGATACCTGAATCAAGTGTCCCGTACAATATCTTACCGGTTACAGTCATTTTTTTAAGCTTACCCGCGTCAGATGCAACTGGTGGGGTTGGATCATCGCCATAAAGATCTGAAACACAGGGTTTGCCGTCGCCCATGCAATCCTTATCTATTTTTCCGTTAGTTAATGAATAAATTTTGTCACCTTTTAAAAGCCATTCTTCACCATCTTTTGATTTAATATGATTCGAAAATTTACCCTTATATAAAACTGAACTCCCACTTGTTCCATAATGTTTTATTATGGCGCTGCCATTTTTGTTGATGGTGATTGATTCCCCTGTTCCTGTTCCACCGGAAAAATTAAACGATTTTGTGCCAATAAATGGTAGCTTTCCTCGTGCAATGGCGACATCATTAACCAAAAAACATGCGGCTAATAATGATATTGAAATTATTAAGTTAGTTTTTTTCATAGTGAGAACCTTTTTATTAACAAAGACTTTATTTAATGACATCATGTAAAACAGCTTTTAAAAAAGCCTTGGTATTATTGTTTTTTGGTTGTGGCAATGGATTGCCGACTTGGTCAAATGGCTCTAGGCTTGAAGATACTACTACCGTTCCATTAGCATATAGTTGAGCCAAATCACAGATCGCAAACCATTTGTTAAAGGTACTACCACCCCCATTAGAGTTGTTAATCCGAACGAATAAAACATCATGTGAATTTTTTCCAACTTCATAATTAAGGGTAGATTTTCTTTTACTCAAACAACTAGATTTTTTTACTATTTGAATTGGTGAATATAAATTGGAAGGCACAAGGGTCATAATATTCCTGAAAATTAAATAAAAAAGTAAACTTTAAACATACAACACATTAAGACTGCTTAATAAAAGTAGCGCTGCAAATAAATGAACCAGAATTATTTGCGAACGCAGGAGAAGAATAAGCAGACAATACAAGGGTTTTACCATCCGTCTTTGCACCTATTGGCCCACCCACATCCAAAAATCCTGTTCCTGAGTAGGGACTACAAGTTGTTAGGTCAAAGTGTCCATTTGTGATAGCACCCCATGTCTGGGTAGTTACGTCTGGTTTTTTTTGTATCTCAGCAGCAGTTAAGGCGGCAAAGTCTGGATGATCTACTGTTATTGGTCCGGTTGCTAAAGAAAACTCAAATGATGGGCAAGTAAAAAAACTTTGAACACGACCATTACTGAGCATTATATTGGTAACTTTGCACACGTCACCACCGACTTCTTTATAAGTCCCTGGCAAAATAGATCGAGTACTAATAGATATTGATGGTTTGGCAGTAAAACTCGGTAAAGGATTAAACGAACCGTCATTTTTGACAGTTAGCTTAATGGATATATCGTAATATTTAATTTTTCCAGTGTTATCAATTGTAGGTACTTGAAACCCCTTAACTTGATTATCCAAAGCGTATGTCTGAGCTTTTTCTAACATAACACGCGGTGTAGAAGAACCCGTAGCGGGGATAAATGTCGATAATAGAGTAACGATAATAAGTTTACGATTAAAATTTTTTTGCATCTTTTTCTCTTGATGATGGCCTAGTGTTATGCAATGCTTAAAGTGTGCCTTAATTTACTTGTGATATATTAAATTTCACTAGTGAAGTAAAAGCGCACAATGTATTAAGGCTGTTTAGTAAAGGTAGCAGTACATTGAAAACTGCCGTCACCATTAATACCATTTCCGTATGCAGATAATATAAGGGTCTTGCCATCGGTTTTTGCGCCGATTATCCAACCAGATTTGCAACGATCTATATGGAAGGTATCGATGAGCCTATAGGTATCCGTGCTTGTTATGCTTGTAACATTACCCCATGCTTGGGTATTTATGTCTGATCTTTTAGTGATACCATTAGAATTTAATATAGGAAAATAAGGATGGGTAGCTGTTACTCCGCCTGTTGCTAAAGAAAATTCAAACTCTGGGCAAGTAAAGAAACTTTGAATACGTCCATTGGTCAGCGTCATATTGATAGCTTTACATACTGTGCCATCAACAACCGATTTATAAGTACCCGCTACAATAGCTTTAGCGTTAATAATGGGTGAAGGCTTGGCAACAACACTAGCAATAGGATTAGGCGAACCGTCATTTTTAACGGTTAGGTTGATGGTCATATCGTAATATTTAATTTTGCCAGTGTTATCCACTGTTGGCACTTGAAATGCTCTAACTTGGCTGTCTAAAGCATATGTTTTAGCTTTTTCCAGCATGGCGTGCGGTGCAGCGAAACCTATGGTTGGTATAAGGGTCGAAAATAGGGTAAAAGTAGCGAGTTTACGGCAAACATTGTTGTGCATATTTTCTCTTAGTGAATGGTTTTTTGGTGGTCTACCGCCAATATTGCATTAAAGCGCTAATTAATGCCTGGCATTCATTTAAGAAATGTAGTTCACCCTAAGATAAATACAATGATTCCAGAAAACATACCCAGACCAGAGTCTAAATTGCCCCATCAAATGAGTATAAAGTAAAAATCCACGCCCTAAATATGGGCTTGATTCGACCCTTGAAAAACTGCCATCATTGCATTGCCGATTTGTCGCGGCGATGAACATTATGACCTACCTGGGTATGCCGGTTTCGGTTCGGGTAGGGATAGCTCTGTCCTAAAAAAATGGGGTAAGGGAAAATGTCCGTATCGATTAATTTATGCACCAACGCCTTGCCGATTTCAAAACATTTTATGTTGGTTACGGTGGGCAAACTGTACCTAAACCGAGTTTTTCGTTAAAAACTCGTTACATGACCAGTCTCAAAATATATAATTAGCCCACACTCCACCCAATAATACGGCAGGCTATGAATACCAATTACGACAATGATGTAATTGCCTGGGCGCAAGAACAAGCCAACTTGTTACGTTCGGGGCAATTTTCCCTTTTGGACATTGAACATATTGCTGAGGAGATCGAAGACGTGGGTAAAAGTGAACAGCGCGAACTGGCCAGTCGCATGTCGGTGTTGTTGGCGCACCTTTTAAAATGGGAATATCAACCCGAACGGCGTGGTAGCAGCTTTGAAGATACCATCCATACCCAACGGGAAAGAATCGCGCGGCGCATTCATAAACCCCCAGCTTAAAAACATCGTTGACTGATGCCGATTGGCAAGCCGATGTGTGGGATGATGCAGTGGACGATGCGATAAAAGAAACAGGGATTGCACGCAAGGTGTTTCCTAAAATTTGCCCTTGGTCAAATGAACAGATTATGTCCCTGGATTTTTACCCTGATTAAGTTGAAATTTATACGCTGTACTTATAATGGGATTAGTCATTTTTGCTGTTGCGGGGGCTGACAAATATTAACCACTCACGACTGATCACACGCTTTTATTTTTCAGGCAGGTCACGAATAATCTTATCGGCTTGCGGCAACCAACCCGCCAAATAACTGTTGATATATTTTGCTGTGCCCATAGCAACACCCGCCTCATCGACAGGCCAGCGCCAGCGTGCTGTATTTCTTGCCTTGGCCCCTGCTTTATTCGATTCATCAATATAGCCTTTAAAACGACTCACCATTTTAGCTTGCCTGAACTCGGTGGCTCGTAATTTTTTCCACCGTGCTTTTAGTTTTTTGTTAAAACCGGTGGCGGGAATTTTGGTCAATCGCCGGATAAGATTATTGGTATTTGGCTCAAATGCAAACCAATTAACCCCAAAAGAACCGTCATGATCCCAGGACAGCATATAAAATTTGCCAGAACCGCTTTTGGCAAGCATAAAATTATGTCTAATATTGTCCTCGGCATGCGACACTAAAACCAGTGCCCACCAGTCAACAACGCTGTCAAGATCAATCCGCTTAGCGATACCGGTAGCAAACGTTTTATCATTGGCCTTGGCCACGAAGTCAGCAAATTCAACTAAGGGCTCAAATCTTTTAACGTCTTTGGGTTTGGGATACACCTGCACAAAATTATTTTTAACAGAGCGTGATTCAAAAAAAAGGGTATCCTCATCAATATTTGCTTTATACAGTACGCTACCATTTTCTAGGTTTTTGAAATTAACCTTTCCCCACTGTTGCTTACCATTAGCATCGACAGGAACGCTAATTTTTTTCAGGTCGTACATCTTACGACCTGGTTTTTCATTTAAAACATAAACGCCATCATAAGCACCGTTCTTAATCACCTCTGTCAAATGTCCGCGCAAGGATGCCTGGCCATGAGCAACACCCAACTTATCCCGATAAGCACCAGGACGAATAGCGCGAAAAATATCATGGCTTACCAAATTACGATGAAAACTACTGTCAGCATCATGGACACAATCCAGAATCCAGTCACTGTCTTTGTTCAAATCTAATAGTTTAATATCATCGCCTTTGGTCCAGTTTGTGGCTTTAGCGATTTCTACATCCAGTGATTTTTTCGGCAAGGTTTGCGAAAGCTCACTGCCCCGAAATTCTATGCCCATTTTATGGACACCGGTATCTTGCTTAAATTGTCCACTCAATAAGCGAAAAGTGCCAGGCGATTTTGTCTCATCAACAATTTTCGCCGCAGTAAGTTGTAAGACCGGCAGATTAGTAAACAGCAAGGTGTAAGTATCCAGCAACCGGCCATTTCGATAACGTTGCAAAGGAATTTTCGCACCGTATTTGATGCCGTTAAGACGGAAGCGACTGCCATTTTTAATGGATTTTCCTTTGATGACAAACGTATAACCAGCCACCTGTTTATAACTCAATTTCACATCATAGTTCGCAGGCTTATCAAAACCTTTACCTAGCGGAACAAACAAGATTTTATGCGCCGATTCGACACCCACGCCAATATTATTTAACTTCAAATCATGCTGCAACCATTTTACAGGTGCAGCTGATTTTGATTGCGCTACGTTTTCGGGTTGCTTATTAGCAGCTACCGTAAAACTTGCAGATAACATCAATAAGCCGTAAAGAACCCAACTTAACGTTGAAGATAACTTAAATCTACTCATTCATTAACCCTCGTAAAAGTTCAATAGCCTATAAAATAGCTCATTGAATTTGGCTTTTATTTCTCAGGCAAAGCCTGAATAAATTTATCGGCCTCAGGTAACCAACTTGCTAAGTACCGGTTGATATAGGTTGCTGTGCCCATATAGGCATCTGTTGGGTGTTGAGGCCAATGGGCTACATTTCTCCCCCTGGCTCCGCCTTTATTCGATTCATTAATATACGCTGTAAAGCGGGCAACCATCTTTTTTTGACTGAGTTCAGTAGCTCGCAATATTTCCCAACGTGCCTTTAACTTGGCGTTAAAGGCCGGAAGCTTGAGCAGCCTCTTAATAAGATTATTTGAATCGGGTTTAAATGCAAACCATTTTACCCCGAAAGAACCTTCATGATCCCAGGGCAATAGATAAAATTTGCCGGAACCGCTTTTGGCCAGCATAAAATTATGCCTTATATTATCTTCGGCATGTGACGCTAATACCAATGACCACCAGTCCACCACACTGTCAATATCAATCCATTTAGCAATATCTGTGGCAAATTTTTGATCATCGGCTTTCGCCACAAAGTTGGCCAATCTCATCAGTGGCAACCATCTTTCAGCATCTTTTAATTTTGGATAGACCTGTTCAAAGTTAGTTTTAACAGATATCGCATCAAAAAAAACTTTTTTAAAAACACCTGATTTATACAATACGCTGCCATTTTCGGGTTTTGTAAAATCAACTTTATGCCACTGCGGCAGGCCCTTTGCATCAACAGGGACGTTAATCTTTTGCAGCTCATACATCTTACGGCTCGGTTTTTCATTTAAAGAATAAACGCCATCGTAGCTACCATTTTTAATGACTTCAATCAGATGGCCTTTAAGTGCTGCCTGTCCATGAGCAACGCCCTGTTTATCACTATAAGCACCCGGATGAATAGCACGAAAAATATCCTGGCTCACCACATTACGAAAAAAAGTGGTGTCAACATAGACGGCATCCAGAATCCAGTCGCTATCATTGTTCAGATCCAATAATTTAACATTCAAACTTTTCGTCCGGGCAGTTGCCTTAACCATTTGTACACCAAGCGATTTTTTAGCATACTTTTGCGTACCCATGCCTCGAAATTCAATCCCCATCCTTAAAATACCGGTATCTTGTTTAAATTGCCCGCTCATCAAACGAAAAGTACCAGGCGACTTTGGTTCGTCAATAATTTTCGCCGCATTAAGCTGTAAAACAGGCAGATTAGTAAAAAGTAACGTGTACGTTTCCACTACTCCATTTAAAGAACGTTGCAATGGAATCATCGACCCATAGCTAATGCCCTTAAAGCGAAAGCGACTGCCATTGTTAATAACAGTCCCTTTAATAGTAAACTGATAATCCGGATCAATCGGTTTATAAGTAAAGGTCATATCATAATTAGTGGGCGTATTAAAACCGTTACCCAGGGGGACGAACAAGATTTTTTGAACTGATTCAACCCCTACGCCAATATTATTTAACTTTAAATTATGCTGCGCCCATTTTACAGGCGGTGCTAATTCTTGCTGGATTTTATATTTTAACGGATTAGCTAAAGCTGCTGAAAAACCCGCCGATGACGTTAATAGCACACCAAGCCCCAAGCTGAGTATTAACAATAATCTGAATTTATTTTTCATACCATTCCTCTTAAATTCGATGATTTTTCTACTGTCTAATAACCTAGCATTTAGTCAGTGTTTATTTGTCGGGCATATTTTTAAAATTTGCTGACACGAGATAAGGCGCCATAAACGTCCCACATTTACACTCCTATTCGCCAGGCTAAAGCCGAAGCGAATAATTCGCAGAAGGATCTAAAGGCGGGCAGCCTAAGATTTCTTAAGCGGACAGATGGATATTGATTTTTATGCATTACTTTATTGTGAGTTTCTTAGTAAATATCCTAACTAATGTGTATGCGTTCACCTCTCCCTTTGAAAAAGGGGGATTTATTTTAAAAATCTCCCCTAACCCCTCTTTTTCAAAGAGGGGGGCTGAACGGTTACACTAATGTTATGTGTAGTATTTACACAAAAGACGTGAAAAAATTAACGGCCAAACACACTATCTGCACTTGCTAAGTAACAGGCATACGTGCAATTTACGGGTTAAATTTGATTTACTCGCAAGCAATAACCAAACGGATTACAGCGTGAGGATTTTTTATATCGTTATGTTTTTGTGGCAAATATAGCTAACATCTAGGGTTGTTTTGAGCTGTCAATTAAGTCAGTAGAGGTGAAGGTTATTTAGTAATAGTGAGCGTTCATCGGTGTTTATAAACGTGCATGAAACAATTGACAACGGTAGGTGCGAAGTCATTCGCATGGTAGCCGCAGGGCAGAAATGCAAACACATCGACATCCTGTATACAAAATTTACTCAAGTTTTTTGAGCATTTTTTGTATAAATGCTCCACCCATTTTTTTGTACCTTTCGTGTCTTTCGAGGACAGTGCGTTGCATTTGCGTGCGTTGAATGCCGCGACATTACAAACTAATTAGAAAAAATATCGGGAAAAAAGTTCAAAACAACACTCGGTATTAGCTACTTTTCAGGTAAGCCCGCGATAAGTTTATCGGCTTGTGGCAACCACTGTGCCAAATAAGCATTAATATATTTCGCCGTACCCATATTTTCCTCGCCTCTCTCAGGCCAACGCGCGGTATTTCTTGCCCTGGCACCGCCCTTATTTGATTCATTTAAATACTGCTGGAAGCGGGCTACCATTTTGCCCTGACTGAGTTCAGTAAGGCGCAATGCTTTCCAGCGCGCTTTTAACTTAGTATTAAAATGGGTAGCCGGAAGCTTGGTCAGTCTTTTGATCAGATTATTGGTATCGGGTTCAAATGCGAACCAATTAATCCCAAAAGAACCTTCATGATCCCACGCCAATAAATAAAATTTACCCGAGCCACTTTTAGCCAGTGAAAAATTATGTTTTATATTATCCTCACCATGTGACGCCAACACCAGCGCCCACCAATCCACCACGCTATCAAGATCAATCTTTTTGGCAATATCCGCAGTAAACTTCTGATCGGTTGACGTTGCAACGAAATTGGCAAATTCAACAAGTGGATTCCATCTTACAACATCTTTTGGCTTAGGATAAACCTGATCAAAATTTGCTTTAACAGATGCCGAATCATAAAAAACATCCTCAAAAGCCGCCGCTTTATAAAACACACTGCCATTTTCAGGAACACTAAATTTAACTGTACGCCACTGCGGCAGACCCTTTGTATCGAGAGGTACGGTAATTTTTTGCAGGTCATACATTTTACGACTCGGTTTTTCATTTAAAGAATAAACCCCGTCGTAAATTCCATTCTTAATGACTTCTATAAGATGACCTCTTAGGGATGCCTGTCCACGGGCAACGCCATGCGCATCAATATAAGCTCCAGGACGTATAGCCCGAAAAATATCATAGCTCACCAGGTCGCGAAAAAAAGAAGTGTCGACATAGACTGCATTCAACATCCAGTCATTATCCTTGTTTAAATCTAGTAATTTTATATCCGATGCTTTTGTCCAGTCCGTTGCCTTACCAATTTGTACGCCCAGCGATTTTTTAATATAGGATTGCGTACCTGCACCGCGAAATTCAACCCCCATTTTTAGCACACCGGTATCTTGCTTAAAGCGCTGGCTCATCAATCGAAAACTACCTAGCGACTTTGGCTCATCAACAATTTTCGCTGCATTAAGCTGTAAAACAGGCAGGTTGGTGAAAATTAAAGTATACGCCTCCACTACACCATTCCGAGAACGTTGTATGGGAATTTTAGCCCCGTATTTGACACGCTTAAATCGAAAGAGACTACCGTTACTAACGGGAATGCCGTTAATGGCAAACTGATAGCCCGCATCGGCATATTTATAATTAAAGGTCATGTAATAGTCGACGGGCTTATCAAAACCATTACCCAACGAGAAAAACACATTTTTATGCGCCCATTCAACACCGACCCCAATACCATTTAATTTCAAATCCTGCTGTAACCATGTTACCGATGCAGGCTCAGGCGCTTTTAGCGGCTTATCGGCACTTATCGCAAAACTCGTTGATAAACTAAGGTGCGCGTACAGTAAAAATCTAAGTATTGACGTTAATCTAAATTTATTTTTCATATCATCCATTTCAAATTCATTCGCTTATAACAGCCCTAAGCTGTAATTAATGGCAGGCAAATTATATCAATGGGCGCAGAACACAAACATTTAATTCGTTTGCGGTAGAGTTTATGAAGCCCTAAACAAAAAAATATAAGCCCATAGTCGAATAAAAGCCTTACTTTGACAATCCGTATAAATACCTATAGTGACTGGTTTGTCAAACAGAAAAACCATAGGTTAATTAACCCATGATTATTTACCACTAAAACTGTCTCGTTACTAATAGGGTGTCTATAGTAAAATCAAAGTTCATTTTAATGTCAAATGGCTTTTAATATCAGGTTTATGAAAAAACAACTCGCTGACACTCCTAACCGCAGCGCATCACCCGCTACAATCACTTTTTTAAGCGCCTGTCTTTTTTGGTTTAAGTTAGGGTTTATTAGTTTTGGTGGGCCAGCCGGACAAATTTCCGTCATGCACCAAGAGTTGGTAGAACGTAAACGCTGGATATCCGAACGGCGATTTTTACACGCACTTAATTATTGCATGTTACTGCCAGGGCCTGAAGCACAGCAATTAGCAACCTATCTGGGTTGGCTAATGCACCGTACCTGGGGCGGCATTATTGCTGGGCTGTTTTTTATTTTACCCTCGTTGTTTTTGTTAATATTTTTAAGCGGATTATATGTGCGCTTTGGCCATATTCCTGAGGTTGCCGCTGTACTGTACGGCATAAAACCTGCTGTGACTGCGATTGTATTATTTGCCGCCTATCGCATCAGTTCACGCGCATTAAAGAACAGTGTTATGTGGGGGATTGCGGGTGCGTCATTCCTGGCCATTTTTGTACTGCACCTGCCCTTTCCGTTGATTGTACTACTGGCTGCTTTAGTGGGGGCTATCGGTGGGCGATTTGCGCCTGAAAAATTCGCTACGGGCGGTGGGCATAGCGCATCCCAAAAAAGTTATGGCTCTGCTGTTATTGATGATAATACACCAACCCCAGATCACGCACACTTTAGCTGGCCGCGCCTATTAATAATCGTATTTGTCGGTTTAATATTGTGGGGCAGCGTGTTAGGGTTTTTATGTTGGCACTATGGATGGAACGGCACGTTCACCCAGATAAGCTGGTTTTTTACCAAAGCCGCGTTACTCACTTTTGGTGGCGCTTATGCTGTCTTACCTTATGTTTACCAAGGTGCTGTGGAGCATTATCACTGGCTTAGCGCTACACAAATGATGGATGGTTTGGCGCTTGGCGAAACCACACCTGGGCCTTTAATCATGATTGTCACTTTTGTCGGTTTTTTGTCCGGATGGACTCAGCTGCCGTTAGGAGACAATGCATCGCTGCTCGGAGCGACTATAGCCGCGTGCCTGGCCACCTATTTCACCTTTCTTCCAAGCTTTGTCTTTATTCTGGCAGGTGGGCCGATAGTAGAATCTACGCAGGGAAAACTAAAATTTACCGCACCACTAACAGCGATTACCGCTGCCGTGGTGGGTGTTATTTTGAATCTGGCAGTATTTTTTGCCTGGCATGTATTTTGGCCAGCAGGCCTAGCTGGAACGCCAGACTATCCTGCCTTACTGATTTTCGCTGCTGCGCTGTTGGCACTGTTGCGCTATAAAGTCGGGGTTATTGCGGTGATAGCAGCGTGTGCCTCAGCAGGAGTACTCTTGTCTTTTATCAAGCCATGGCTAGCTCAACAAGGCATTGAACTCTAGCCACCGTGGTAATAGCCATCCGGTGAACCTTTTCTAACGGGCTCAGACATAGGCTCTGGCTTTAAAGTCTCATCAGGTATCTGAATATCTTCTACCGGTCTTGATATAGAAGCTTCCGGTGTGGTCGTTTCTAAACTAGGCGGTACACCTTCATAAATCGCTACAGGATCGCCGGTTAATTCTTTGAGCGCCTGACTTAAGGCTTTTTGGTCGATTTCAGGCGTTTCCTGTTGAGTGGCTTTTTGTATTAATTTGAAAGCATCTTCATGACGCTGATCATCGCTGATCTCTTCACCTTGTAAATCAGGATGCGCTTCAATATACAAAGTATTATCTAACCAGCCCACTTTAATAGGCTGTTTAACCAGATAAACCGGAGTACCCACATCCACGGAATTGAACAGCTGTGCTATATCTTCAGGATACATACGCACACAGCCATGGGTAATTTGCATGCCTATACCAAAAATCTTGTCGATATCTGTACCATGTATCCGGTATTCACCCGGCAGGTTTAAATACAGAGCGTGCGCACCTAAAGGATTATGCGGCCCAGGTAAAACGACTTCTGGCAAAGGATCACCGTTAGCGGCGTGTTCTGCCCTAATTGATTCAGGGGGATGCCAGGATGGGTCTTTAACTTTACGGACTATCTTGGTTTCCCCAAGCGGTGTTTTCCAATCCTGCCGGCCAATACCATGCGCATAAGACATGACCATACCCGGCTGATTGGCGGGGTATTGATACATACGAAACTCAGAAATATTAAGAGTGATACCCTTATGCGGGGTATCAGGCAAGATGCGTTTGTTGGCCAATTTAACCATTTCGCCTTTTTTAATTTCCCAGCGATCTAACTTTGGGTTAAGCCGGACGATTTCATTTTGTCCAAGCGTATTGCGCAATGCGACATCTAACAAGGTTTCATCCAGCTCAGCGCGCTCCAAAGCCATTTTGTTAGGGTATTGCGTAATAACGGTATCGTTAGGGTTTTCAGGCAGTTGGTATGTTGTAGCCTGTACATTCCCGCTTATACAGGGTAATAAAACGGAAACTGCGAGTAATTTGCGAATTTTCATTACAGTAGATTTCTCAAGGAACAATAATAAGGGTAATTTATAAGTGGGTTATTTACAGTTCACGATGCTTAAACACAACTCTGACCAAAACAAAGGGCTACCCATTTAAGACGGGACACGTTGTAGGCTGGGGTGAGGTAACAAACCCCAACCATACGGCACATGGTGTGTTGGGGTTCCTAGCGTCACCCCAACCTACACCAGTAACATTACCTTTTGTCCCACCTTAAAAGTGGATAGCCTATTTAAACATTATACATTGCAACGCTGAACTGAATCTTAACGTAAGCATTACTTAAGGATACTGTGCGTATTGTAGCCCATATTATGAATTTGTCTTAAAATCCAGCGTTGTCTTTTCAAAATATAACTGGTGGGATGCCTAACCTGAAAGCGTATGGGATTGGGCAATGTTGCGGCCAGTAACGCCGCTTGAGATTTACTCAGCTGTTTTGCAGAAATACCAAAATGCCGTTGGCTGGCAGCTTCTATGCCAAAAATATGATCGCCAAATTCGGCAATATTCAAGTACATTTCCAATATTCTCTCTTTACTCCAGAGCCGCTCAATCAAGAAAGTGAACCATACCTCCAAACCTTTACGGATAAAACTTTTTGACGGTGTTAAAAACAGATTCTTAGCCACTTGCTGCGAAATAGTACTCGCACCTCGCAGTCGGCCACCATTCAAATAAACGTCAATCGACCTTTCTATTGAAGGCACATCAAAGCCAGCGTGAAAAAAAAACTGTTGATCTTCTGCGGCAATAACAGCGGCAGAGGCATTAGGAGAGATATTTTTGCCCGCAACCCATCGGTAATCAATTGAATTGTAGCCTTGCCCGGTTATCAAATCTTCATAATGCCGATACAGCATAAACATTGAAGTGGGCGCAGGTAGCCATCGCAGCAACACGCATGAACCTACCGAGGAAATAATAACAATAAACATACCGTAAAAAACCAGGTTTCTGAGCATGTTTTTAATAAATAGCGGCTGAGTTTGGGTATTTTTTTTAGCTTTATTTGATTTTGACAACGTAAACACTAATAACAATTATAGATAGCGTAGCGGATGCTGCATGATGGCATCGATACATGAGAGGCTTTGAACCTGTATGGGTTTTTTAATTCAAATCGAAACCGCTATTTGTTAGGCGCAAGTGGCAACTTAATGGTAAACATTGTACCTTTACCCAATTCGCTATCAACCGTAATCTGCCCCGTGTGTTTAAGTATGTAATCTCTTGCTTCATACACACCAATTCCCATACCGGCATTACCTTTTGTGGTATCAAACGGCTTAAACAAGCGTTCGGCAATAAACTTGCTGTCCATGCCAGTGCCATTATCGCTCACCTTAATAATGGCATGGTGCTTATCTGTACTTAGCTCCATTTTAACAAATCCATCATCAGCCGTGGCATCTTGTGCATTTTGCACTAAATGTCCTAAGATAGCGGCCATTTTTTCCTTTTCGGCCATGATTTCAACACGATTTTTATGAGCTACCAACTGCAATGTCGGCTTGTTACCGGCCTGCTGTATAGCGACGTCACTCATAATATCAACAAGATTAATGATAGTTTTGCCGGTATCTTTAATTTCACCTTGCCTTAACTGACTCAACAAAAAATCAATCTTATTCACTACATTTTTCAGTGTCTCAATAGAATCATCAATAAATTCTGGATTATGCCTATGTTTTTCGGCATTTTTTACAATAAGCGCTATCTGGGCAACCAAATTTTTTAAATCGTGAACAAGATAAGCCGATAGGCGGTTATAAGCCTCAAACTGCCGTGAACGGGCTAACTCATCACTGGCTCGGTTCAGTGCCAGAGCATTGGTCAACTGCATACCGACCGTTTTTAGCAAATCGTGATCTTCCCAATTCAATCTTCGAATGACCCGTGCTTTAGTCAGCACCACAAACGCAGCGATTTCGTTTTGACGAAACAATGGAATAAGTAACCAGACATTATTTTTTTCTGCATCCCAAATTGAAAGATCGACGTCCTCATATAGTTCCGGCTTATAAGAGAACTCGAAAAAATCAATCACCCAGCGCTTAGCTTTGATAAAACTTATTAATGATGATTCCGCTCCAATCACCGGTGGCGCATCAAAACCCAGATAATAATTTTCAGCCAGATAAAAATCGCCCTGGTCATTTTTTAACCACAAGCCCCCCCCTGAACTGTCGACCAAATCGGCCATGGTCCTGATAATAAAACCAGACAATTCATCAATAGAATTTAGCTGCGAAATGGTTTTACTCAGTTTAATCCACTCATCTCGGTAATCATACCGGTAATGAAAAAAGTGTTTATTTAAAAAAACCTTGGTAAGTGCACGCATTTTTCCCGAAAACGAAAAAATCAAAAATACCAAAACAGCTAAAAAAATGAAAACTATCTGGGCGATTTCACCCCAATTACCACCATAATCCCGAATATAAAATCCCGCCAGGGACATCAATACCAGATAAACACCCGAACAAAATAGTACCGTGGTATGAAAAACCAACTTTCTAGAAAAACTGATACGCGGCTTTTCTTCTTGCAAGCGCAAAATCGATAAGGCTAATAAAGGCGCAACGACTGCATTCATCAATCCTCTGGAATACCAAAGCAGAGAATCCAGGCGGAAAAACAGCAGCGATTTACTGTATACAATGAAATCAACAAAAAACAACCCACCCAAACCCATGCACAAAAACTTAACGGCCCATCGCAACTCTATAGACGCATTACGGTAGAGCTGCTCAACTAATATCAGTCCTAAAATTGCAAAAATAACATGCGCCACAAGGCGAATATCCCGGCCTAAAAATTCCTGAAATTGGTAGCGAAAATCATTAAAAAATTCGATTGCGAAAACAAACACAATCAACAAAATAATAAGAATACTGGACTTAAATTTAACCAGAAAAAAGTAGTTACTGTTAGAGTATTGCCTGGAAATCAATGCCGACAGTAAAAATAGCCATGCACCATCCCGTAAAGTTTCAATGGATAATGTCCCCGAAATAAAGTATTTCTCACTGGGTATGGCAAATGCCGTGTAACTAGACCACGCTAGGGAAAGGGCAATAGCAAGTATAAAAGGGACGACGTAGTAGTTATTTTTAATTTTTTTTAATAACAAAATTAGCAACAGCAGATAGGTTATTGCTGCTATCAAATAACTGTAAAAACCATAGTTTTCTGTGAAATTCATATCGTACCTGTATGACTTAAAATTGATACGTTAAGCGAGCGCATTGTTATTTTTTGATCAATGGGCAATAACGCGTCAATAACAGTCGAAAGTATAGCGTCAGTTATGGGTTTGTTTTTAAAAATTACCTACTTCAGATTACAAAATAGCAGGATAACCAGAATTCAAGCTTACCTATAACTAAGCATAAGCAAAAATATTTTAAAGCAACGATGGCTAAGACAAGGCGGCCTAGCATGAACAATTTAACTGAACAGTTAAAATTACACTTAAAAAAAAGAGCCTTACGGCTCTTTTTTACTACAGCATTAATAAAACCTAAACTTAGTCTTTATCAACTTCTTTAATACTCAGCCTAACCCGACCTTGACGGTCAATTTCCAGTACCTTCACTCTAACCACATCGCCTTCGTTCAGCCTATCACTGACTTTATCAACGTGCTCATCAGAGATTTGCGAGATATGCACCAAGCCATCTTTACCTGGAAGAATGGTCACAAATGCACCAAAGTCCATTAATCTAACCACTTTACCTTCATAAACCTTACCCACTTCAACTTCAGCGGTAATTTCTTCAATCAAACGACGCGCTTCTTCACCGGCCGCTTTATCAACCGATGCCACTTTGACAACACCGTCATCAGTCAAATCGACACTGGCACCGGTTTGTTCAGTAATGCTACGGATAGTTGCACCGCCCTTGCCAATCACTTCGCGAATTTTACTCGGATCAATCTTGAAAGTGATAATGCGCGGGGCAAAATCAGACATTTCATCACGAGTCGCCGCCAAAGCTTTGTTCATTTCGCCTAAAATATGCAAACGGCCTTGTTTGGCCTGAGCCAGAGCCACTTTCATAATTTCTGCGGTAATGCCATCAATCTTGATGTCCATTTGCAATGCAGTAATGCCATGCTCAGAGCCTGCGACTTTAAAATCCATATCGCCCAAGTGATCTTCATCACCTAAAATGTCAGACAGCACCGCAAAACGCTCGCCTTCTTTAATCAGGCCCATTGCAATACCTGCAACCGGTGCGCTAAGCGGTACACCTGCATCCATCAGTGCCAAGCTGCTGCCACACACGGAAGCCATAGAGCTTGAACCGTTGGATTCAGTAATTTCAGACACCACGCGGATGGTATACGGAAAATCTTCCATATTCGGCAATACGGCTGCCACACCGCGCTTGGCCAAACGGCCATGACCAATTTCACGGCGCTTAGGTGAACCGACAAAGCCGGTTTCACCCACGCTATACGGAGGGAAATTGTAATGCAGCATGAACGGTTCTTTGTATTCACCGGCCAATGCATCAATAATCTGTGCATCACGTTGTGTGCCTAATGTCGCCACTACCAAAGCTTGGGTTTCGCCACGGGTAAACAATGCCGAACCGTGGGTTCTTGGCAATACACCGGTTTTAATGCTGATTGGGCGAATAGTGAACACGTCACGGCCATCAATACGTTTGCCTTCATCCAAAATGGCATTACGCACGATGTCAGATTCTAAATGTTCGATAATGCCGCGGATGTTCTTTTCAGAATACTCACCCAGTGCCATGATCTTTTCAACAGCGGCTGATCTAAGCCCGTTTAAGCGCTCTTGTCTGATCAGTTTTTCAACAATTTGATACGAGGTTTTAATATCTGCTTCAAGCTCTGCAACAACCAGTTGCTTAAGTGTGGCATCAACCGCAGGTGCTGTCCATTCAACACTGCCAGTGCCCGCAGCAGCGGCAAATTCATTAATGGCGGTAATCGCCAATTGCATTTGCTCGTGGCCAAACAACACCGCGCCCAGCATAATCTCTTCAGATAAGCCCTGTGCTTGCGATTCAACCATTAATACCGCATGCGCTGTACCTGCAACTACTAATTCCAGTTGCGATTCTTTTAAATCAGCTGGAGATGGGTTTAACAGATACGCGCCGTCTTTATAACCGACAGTAGCTGCGCCCAACGGGCCATTGAACGGCAGGCCTGAAATCGCCAATGCCGCAGATGCGCCCAGTAAAGCAGGGATTTCTGGATTAACCGCCGGATTTAACGACACAACCGTCGCAATAATCTGAACTTCGTGGGTGTAGCCATCAGGGAACAACGGGCGAATCGGTCGATCAATTAACCGCGAGGTCAAAGTTTCTTGTTCGCTAGGACGACCTTCCCGCTTAAAAAAACCACCGGGTATTTTACCCGCTGCATAAGCTTTTTCTTGATAGTTAACGGTTAATGGAAAAAAATCGCCGTCACTGGGTTTCTTTTTAGCCACTACCGTCACTAAAATCGACGTGCCGTTGACATCAATCATAACAGCGCCGTCTGCTTGACGCGCTATTTCACCCGTTTCTAGCGTAACTTTTTGATCGCCGTACTGAAATTCTTTCCTAATAGGAGTCACTATAAGGTTCCTTTGCTAAGATTATGCGCAGCTGTGTGCTGCAAGGGCCGACTGTTGGGTTGGATTTTACTTACGCAAACCAAGGCGTTCAATCAATGAACGGTAACGGGCGCTGTCTTTGTTTTTAAGATAGTCGAGCAATTTACGACGGCTGTTAACCATACGCAGCAATCCACGACGGGAATGGTTGTCTTTTTTGTGCGCCGCAAAATGCGGGGTCAAATGCAAAATATGCGCAGTCAATAACGCAACTTGCACTTCTGGTGATCCGGTATCGGTTTCGGTTAAACGATAGGCTTCAACGACCGCTTTTTTTTGTTCTGCTGTAAATGGCATGGTAATCCCTAGTATTTTTTAGTTAAGATTAAAATTGAAAGTCGTGTTGTCACGACCGATAAAACTTGGCTTCCACAATAGGGTGCAGAAACCAGAGTACTACGGTTTATTTAAATTAAACAACCGTGTGGGCGCTAGTTTACCATCCAAAAGGATTTCTCCCAACCCCAAAAAATCACTGTCACGGTACAAACGCACCGTGCCTAAAAAGCTGTCTTGCCAGTCAATGCTCTGGCCATAATTAATACGCAGCGCCTGATCTTCCGACAACTGCACCGCTGGCAATCCGGCTAAGGGCTTGTCGGCGGCGATTAAGCACTCGGATAATTCGGCTGCTGACATCGCAATCAATTGCTCTATCGTATAGGCATCGCTCAAGCTAAATTGCCCAGCCTGCAAACGCCGCAAGGCTTTTACTGTGCCGCCACAACCCAAATCATGGCCGATGTCTTCTGCTAATGAGCGAATATACGTGCCTTTAGAACACGCCACTTCCAAGCTTAGCTCATTGTGGGTAAACGCCAATAACTGAATATCATAAATCGTGATGCGACGGGCTTTGCGCTCAACGGTGATACCGGCTCTGGCCAGTTCGTACAGTTTTTTGCCATTTTGTTTCAAGGCCGAATACATCGGCGGCACTTGATCAATCGCACCGGTAAACTTTGCCAAACACGCGGTAATAGCATCCAGCGTCAATTCAGGTACAGGCTTGGTGGCTATCACCTCGCCTTCCAAATCGCCGGTGTCGGTCATCACGCCAAGCTGAACCAACACTTGGTAGCACTTGTCATCATCCAGCATCATGCCTGACACTTTGGTGGCCTCACCAAAACACAACGGTAATAAACCGGTGGCTAAAGGATCAAGACTGCCGGTATGCCCTGCTTTATTGGCATTAAACAAGCGCCGCACTTCTTGCAGCGCCTTGTTGGACGACACGCCTAAACGTTTATCCAACAAGATAATGCCGTGGACATTGAGTCCCGAAGTGCGTTTACTCATAAAGTGACGCTAGTTAATCGCGCAACAGCTCAGCGACGCGCATACCGGTATCAAACGAATCATCGTAAAAAAACCGCAATTCCGAGATATGCCGCAGGCGCATACGCTTGGCCAATTCGTGGCGGATAATCGGCGACAATTCATTCAAGCGCTTCACATTGTCGCGCTTGCCTTGTTCATCGACGTTTAACACCGTCACATAAATCTTTGCCGAGGCCAAATCTTTGGTCACCACGACTTCATTGATGGTAATAAAACCCAGTCGTGCATCACGTACATCGCGTTGAAAAATGGTTGCCAACTCTTTTTGCATCTGTGATGACACACGGGCATTGCGGCCAAATTCTCTTGCCATAATGCCTACAGTACCCGCTTGATTTCGGTGCGCTCAAAGACTTCGATTTGATCGCCTACTCTAACATCGTTGTAGTTTTTAACGCCAATACCACATTCCATGCCCATCTTGACTTCAGCGGCATCGTCTTTAAAGCGGCGCAGTGACTCCAACTGGCCTTCATAGATGACCACGTTTTCACGTAGAACACGGATCGGCAGGTTGCGTTTGACAAAACCATCGATGACCATACAGCCAGCAACTGCGCCAAATTTCGGTGACTTAAATACATCACGGACAGCCGCAAGGCCAACAATTTGCTCGCGGATTTCAGGTGCCAACATACCGCTGATGGCTTTCTTGACTTCATCAATCGCATCGTAAATGACGCTGTAGTAATGCAGGTCCACGCCTTTTTCTTCAATCAGGCGTCTAGCGGTAGCATCAGCACGCACGTTAAAGCCGATCAGGATAGCGCCAGAAGCCAATGCCAAATTGACATCGCCTTCGTTAATGCCGCCGACACCGCCAAAAATAACCTTTACTTCAACTTCTTCGTTAGACAAGCTCACCAATGAACCGCGTAAGGCTTCTAAGCTGCCTTGTACGTCGGTTTTAATCACCAGATTAACACTGGCCAATTCACCGGTGGTCATGCGTGAGAACACTTCATCCAGTTTAGACGCTTGTTGTGCGGCATGACGGGTGAATTTTTTACGGTCTTCACGATGCTTGGCCAAATCTTTGGCGATGCGCTCATTTTGCACGACCAAAAATTCATCACCGGCATTCGGTGTGCCAGAAAGCCCTAAAATTTCCACCGGTACACAAGGTCCAGCGTCTTTAATCGGCTTGCCATTTTCATTAAACATGGCGCGGACACGGCCATATTCATGACCACACAACACCATTTGGCCATTTTCCAGCGTGCCTTTTTGAATCAATACCGTGGCTACTGCACCACGGCCTTTATCAAGACGTGATTCAATGACAATACCGGAAGCCACACCTTCAACAGGCGCAGTTAATTCCAGAATTTCAGTTTGAACAATCAGGGCTTCGATCAATTCATCAATACCGGCGCCGGTTTTGGCGGATATTTTCAGGAACTGTACATCGCCGCCCCACTCTTCTGCCAGAACCCCAATAACCGACAGCTCTTGCATTACCTTATCAGGATTGGCATCGGGCTTGTCCATCTTGTTCATGGCAATAATGATAGGCACGTTAGCTGCTTTCGCATGCTCAACCGCTTCTTTGGTTTGCGGCATCACACCATCGTCAGCCGCAACCACCACGATAACCACGTCAGTGATATCAGCGCCACGAGCACGCATAGCGGTAAACGCTGCATGGCCCGGAGTATCTAAAAAGGTGACCGCACCATGATCGGTTTTAACTTGATACGCACCGATATGCTGAGTAATACCACCGGCTTCGCCAGCAGCAACACGCGTTTTACGGATATAATCCAGCAGCGAGGTTTTACCGTGGTCAACGTGACCCATAATGGTCACAATCGGCGCACGCGGCAAAGCAACGCGGACATCTTCTATTTGCGCTTCAGCCAGCATTTCTTTTTCAAGATCGTCATCACTTTGCATGATAACTTTATGCCCCATTTCTTCCACCAAAATGGCGGCTGTGTCTTGATCTATGCTTTGATTGATGGTGGCCATAATGCCCAACTTCATCAAATGCTTGATCACTAATGCTGCTTTAATGTTCATTTTCTGCGCGAGGTCAGACACAATGATCATTTCAGGAATGGTCACATCATAAACAATCGGCGCACTTGGCATTTCAAACTGATGCTTACTATCAGAGACGGGCGCTACGCGCTGTGGCTGCTTACCTTTTTTCTTAAGTTTTTTGGTATCTCTACCGCCGCCGCCACGATTATTTTCATCTTGTTGTTTCTTTTTATGGGCAGCGGCTTGCTTTTCTTCGGCTTGCTGTCTAACCCTCTCCTGATTTCTACTGATAGATTCCTGAAGGCGACGATCTTTATCGTCCTGCTTCTTTTTTACTTCATCCAGCTCTTTGGGTTTAACAGGCACTTTAACTTTCGTATCGCCCTTGATAGGTTGAACTAAAAATTTATCTTCTAGATCAATTTCAGGCTTAAGATCAGCATCAATAGTTGCAGTTACCGCCTCATCCTGGAAGTCATCGGGAACCGATTTTTCTGGCACGGACTTTACGGCTTCAGTAAGCGTTTCAACTGTCGCCTCAACAGCTATCGTTTGCTCTTGCGGCAATTCGACTTCATCAGATACTGCCGATTCAGCAATAGGATTAACGGTTTCTTTCAATTCATCCGGTTCGCGTTTTATGTAAGTTTTCTTTTTACGCACTTCAACTTGTATTGTTTTTGGTGCACTGCCTGGCGCATGGGTTTGTTTAATTTCAATAAACTTTTTACGCTCTAAAGTCACTCGCTTAGGCGCATCTTCTCCACCCACTTCAAGCTTGCCATGCCGTTTGCGCAGATGACTGAGCAAGCGCATTTTTTCATCTTCGGAAATAACATCATCAGGAGAACTTGCAGATAACCCCGCTTCTTTCAGCTGTTCCAATAATCGTTCCAGAGGTATACGCACTACCTCAGCCAATTGCCGTACTGTTTTATCACTCATGTTCACCCCTACCCTACTTCGTTTTAGCCTCAGCAAACCAAGGCTCACGCGCTTTCATAATCAACCGTGCCGCCCGCTCTTCAGTCATACCGGAAAACTTAAGCACGTCATCTATTGACTGTTCTGCTAAATCTTCCATCGTAATAACCCCGCCACTGGCTAAATCATAAGCCAGATCTTTATCCATGCCTTCCATTTCCAGCAAATCTTGCGCCGGCGTGGCTGTTTCTATCTTTTCTTCTGCCGCAATAGCAATAATCAGCAAAGCATCTTTAGCTCGACTTTTCAGCTCGTTGACCAACTCTTCATCAAAACCTTCAATTTCCAGCATTTCGCTGACCGGAACGTAAGCAATTTCCTCAACGGAATTAAAGCCTACTTCAGCTAAAATGGCGGCAATATCGGCATTAACATCCAATTGCTCAATGAACATTTGAGTAATTTTTTCAGCTTCAGCCTCGCTATTTTGCTCTGCCTTAGACGCATCAATAACATTTAATTCCCATCCGGTTAACTGAGTGGCCAATCTTACATTTTGGCCGCCACGGCCTATCGCCTGAGACAAGTTTTCAGTGCTCACTGCCAAATCCATGCTGTGCCTATCTTCATCGACAACAATAGATTGAATTTCAGCGGGTGACATGGCGTTAATAACAAATTGCGCTTCGTTAGGATTCCATAAAATAATATCGATACGCTCGCCGGATAACTCATTAGTTACCGATTGCACTCTAGACCCTCGCATGCCTACACATGCACCAACGGGGTCGAGTCTTGGATCGTTACCTTTGACGGCAATCTTGGCTCTGGAACCTGGATCACGCGCAGCACCCATCACTGAAATCATGCCCTCACCTACCTCGGGCACTTCAAGACGGAACAGCGCTATCAATAATTCCGGTGCAGTACGACTAACAAACAGTTGTGGCCCACGCGGTTCAGAGCGAACATCTTTCAGGTAGCCTCTGATGCGATCACCAATACGAACCGGCTCACGGGGAATCATGTCTTCTTTAGCAATAAAGGCTTCAACATGGCCACCTAAATCCAGATAGACACTGCCTTTTTCGATACGTTTAACAATACCGGTTATCAAATCGCCAACACGCGATTGATAGGCTTCAACAATTTTTTTGCGTTCCGCTTCCCTAACTTTATGGATAATAACTTGTTTAGCAGTTTGCGCAGCAATACGACCAAAATCGACAGAGTCAATTTCTTCTTCGATTATATCGCCGATCTGGGCATCGGGGTTATCAAATTGCGCCACATCCAGTAGAATTTGCGTGGTTGGAAATTCCACATCGCCATCAACCTGATCATCTGCAGCAACCACTTCCCACTGTCTATAGGTTGAATAATCGCCGGTTTTTCTATCAATAGAAACCCGCGCTCTAATCTGGTTAACATGACGTTTTACAGTTGCCGTTTCCAATGCTGACTCAATTGCCTGAAAAACAATTTCTTTGTCAATCTCCTTCTCATTTGAAAAGACTTCAGCTACCAACAAAATTTCTTTATTTGCCATTGTATCCTCCTTTCTAAATTAAATACTCAGGCATTAAACGCGCTTTGCTCATGGCATCAAACGGGATTTCAAAAACCTGATCTGCATCTTTCAGCAGTATCACATCACCTTGAACACCGACAATCTCAGCAGTTATTTTACGACGACCCGCTATCGACTTGTATAGATGCACTGCTACCTTGCTGCCGATAAAGCGCTCAAATTGACTGACTTTAAAAAACGGCCTGTCCGCACCTGGCGACGACACTTCTAACTGATATTCATCTTTAATGGGATCTTCAACATCCAGAACACCGCTAATTTGATGACTGACTTTAGTGCAGTCTTCAACCAAGATGCCATTTTCGCTGTCGATATAAATTCTTAATAGGCCGTGTTTTGGATGTGGGCTGTAATCAATCCCTACGCATTCATACCCTAAACCTACAATAATTGGCTCAATCAACGCACTCAAATGTTCTGGGGGCTGTCTCATTTTTTTATCACTTATTTCCGCACATAAAAAAAGAGCCCAAGGCTCTTCCGTTGATACCCAATGCCAACCTTTTTTCCAAAGGCCAGAAAACAAAAAACCCCTAAAAGGGGTCTCCAGGCAAGTTCCATTTTTTGCCTATACTACATATCCGTACACTATAAATCTGGTAGCGGGGGCAGGATTTGAACCTACGACCTTCGGGTTATGAGCCCGACGAGCTACCAAGCTGCTCCACCCCGCGATTGATTTGAGCCATTATAGACAGTTTTTGGAAATACGCAACTTAAATTTATAGAGTTATCAACTTCTGCAATAGAACCACTGGATCTGTAACGCCGCTTAAATTGGGCTTAGCTACAGTTTAGGCAGACTAGTAAGCTGTTTAACCTATGCTACGGATTCAATGTCTTTCACAATTTATTTTAATTTTGCAATTAGCATCTTAATTAACCTCAGCCCAATTAGCCTTGCCCTACATTTCCCGCATCACCTGCCCAACAAAGAAACCGAACACCTTATCCTTACCACTGCGGTATTGCTCAACCTGATCCATATTATTGATAATACCGCTGCTGACGATGAGCTTGTTAAGACAACTGCGAATGCGGGTTAAAGTTTAAATTTACGAACCTACCCAAAAAATTTTGGTGTTGATGTTTTTGTTTTACATAAAAAAGTTGTCATTCACAAAAAAATATTATTTCTTTCAATCTAATTGACAGATTGATGCTATCAGCCTAATGGACACCTAAATTTAGGCAAACTATTCGATAAACTCAATCGCCCCCTTCACAGCAATATCGAGCTTGGTAAGGCTCGGAATTGTACATTTAATT
The DNA here is from genome assembly GCF_043729335.1 of Crenothrix sp. NCBI lineage: Bacteria > Pseudomonadati > Pseudomonadota > Gammaproteobacteria > Methylococcales > Crenotrichaceae > Crenothrix > Crenothrix sp. The sequence goes on from NZ_JAYTLQ010000042.1 coordinate 119,682, forward strand.
GCTGTTCGGTTTCTCGTATGCTAGATTGTAAGGGCATTGATTTTCAACTCAGAGGGGCATTGTGATAACAGCGTTGCATTCCAAAAGAAACCGCCCTTACCTGCACACGATAGTGTTCTTGCTGTTGGTGAGCTGGATTTCTTTTGCCATTTCGGCGACCTGTACCATGCCAATGCTTACGGTATCGTCGGCGATGCCCGATAATATGCCGGGATGTTCGGATTCTGGCACACCTAAGCATACATCCAATACTATGCAAGATTGTGCATTCAAGCCTTGCCTTGACTCGCAAGCCGATTCGCTCACCGATCTAAATCGTCTGGAGAAGCCAGATCTACCTGTTTTTATTTTGAGTCTCATTTGCACGTTTTTGTGCTTATTTCTAAGTTATCCACCCACAAAAATTCCTCGTAAAAAATTTGATCCGCCGCTTTGGCGACGGATTCCACTCATTTATCGATTCTGCAGACTGCTGAATTAGCCAACCCTTTAAATCACCGTGCCACACCTTTAAACCGGTTTGGCATACTGGAGTTCTGCGTCTGCGGAGCCTGTTTTGTTCTGATTTGAGAGGGAAACTCAATGTTTCTTGTTATTTGTCCGTGGCCATTGCGTCGCACTTATTCGGCGTGGACGGCTGTGTTTTTTGGGCTGGCGTTGTTTTCGCCCGGCCTGGTCTTTCATATTTCAACTGGCACATTCCGCGTTAGTTGGGCTGAGGCAGTAGCCGAAACCCGGCTCGCTAACAACGATGAATCCATCCTGACACTAACCCAGGCGATTGAACTCGCCCTCACCGGCAACCCCGGACTGGCGGAAATCAGGGCGCGAGCCGAGGCGATGGCTGCCGTACCTTCCCAAGAAGGCACTTTGCCCGATCCGACGCTCAGGTTCGGTGCCCTTTACCTGCCGACCAGCAGCTTTAATCCTCGGCAGGATGATTTCACGATGATGGAAGTCGGCATCAGCCAGGACATTCCTTTTCCAGGCAAACTGGCATTGCGGGAAAAAATCGCCAAACAGGAAGCACTGGCCGCCGCTGATTCCATTGATGAAGCGCGGTTGCGGTTGACGCGTGATGTAAAACAGGGCTGGTGGCGGCTGTTTTATTACGACCATGCCTTGACGCTACTGGACGAAGCCGAACACTTTTTCCAGCAGCTTATCGACATCGCCCAGGAAAAATACAAGGTGGGCATAGGCACACAGCAAGATGTGCTGCTAGCCCAGCTTGAGCTGTCCAAACTTAAAAATGAAAAACTGGATCTGGCCAGTATGCGCCACGGCCAGAACGCCCGTATCAATGCCTTGCTGGATCGAACACCGGAAATGCTTGTGCAGATTCCAGAGAAAGTCGAGTTCAAGTTGCCGGTCATTATCGGGTCTGCTTTACAAGACAAGGCGCTAAAAATGCGGCCTTTATTTACCCAACACCGCAACATGCTTGGGGCGGCGAAGGACAGGGTTGCTCTGGCGAAAAAGGCTTTTTACCCCGACTTCACCGTGGGTGCGTTTTATGATGTCCGGCAGAGTACGCCGTCAGGCCAGTCGCGTAGCGATTTCGCCAGTGTCCAATTAAGCATGAACCTGCCGATTTATGCCGACCGCAAGCAAGCCAAGGCGGTTGCTCAGCGCCAGGGCGAACTCTTGCAAGCCCAATATGCCTTACAGGACGACCACCACAAAATTCAGGCCGAGATCGCCGCCAAAGCCGCCGAGTACCAACAGACCAAAGAAAAGCTGCTGTTGCTCGAACAGGAAATCATCCCACAGGCGCAGCAAACCGTGGATGCGCTTCTGGCGGGTTATGAAGTCAGCCAAACCAACTTTACCGACCTGCTCCGCACGCAATTAAGTTTTTTCCAATACCAGACCCAGTATTGGCAAGCATTGACCAACACGCAACAAATCCTGGCTGAGCTGTCCGCCGAAGTGGGCGAAGAGGTAGGCCATGATTAAATATTTTCTGGCAAGTTTGATTTTGATGCTGGGCGCTGGTCTTGGATTTTTGGCCGCACGACATCAAGGTTTATCGTTAAATTGGGACGCTAACGCCGTCAGCGAAAAAAAGCCGCTGTATTACCGCCATCCGATGAATCCCAAAGTCACCTCACAAACGCCCGCCAAGGACGAGATGGGGATGGACTATGTGGCGGTTTACGCAGAACCGCCAGCCTCAACCGCACCACCGCCAAAATCCGGAAAAATTCTCTATTACCGGCATCCGATGGGTGCGGCGGACACGTCACCTGTGCCGAAAAAAGATGAAATGGGCATGGACTATCTTCCGGTTTATGAAGGTGAACAGTTCGCACCTGGGCAGATTCAGATCAGCCCTGAAAAAATCCAGAAACTGGGCGTAACAACAGTAACTGTGGCAAAGCGAACGCTGACCCGCAGCATCCGTGCGTTGGGCAGCATTCAGGTGGACGAGCGGCGTGTCCACGCCGTGACACCGAAGTTTGAAGGTTGGATTCAGCATTTGTATGCCAATGCAACCGGACAAACCATAAAACGCGGCCAGCCGCTGCTGGACATCTACAGCCCGGAACTGATGACCGCGCAACAGGAATATCTCATCGCCCGGCAAGGACAACGGGCGCTGCAACAGGCTAGCGACCAGGCGCAAGATACGGCGGCGCGTTTGGCTGACAACGCCTTGCAGCGCTTGCATTATTGGGATATTGGCCAGACTCAATTACAGCGCTTACAACATCTGGAACAACCGCTGGAGACGCTGCTGCTGTTGTCGCCGGTCAATGGCGTGGTGCTGGACAAACCCGCCATTGAAGGGATGCGTTTCATGCCCGGCGAGTTGTTGTTTCGTATTGCCGATTTAAGCACGGTGTGGCTGTTGGCGGACGTGTTTGAGCAAGACAGCGGCGTAGTGCGCCCAGGCCAAACCGCGCAAGTGGCCATCAACGCTTACCCTAATCGGGTGTTCAGCGGCAAGGTTAGCTTTATTTATCCGACGCTGGCAACGGAAACCCGCACCGTTAAAGTGCGTATCGAGTTGCCTAATGGCGAAGGTTTGCTGAAGCCTGGACTGTATGGCAGCGTGACGCTAACCGCACGGGAAAATAAAAATACGCCTTTGGCGGTTCCCGATTCGGCGGTCATTGACAGTGGCACTCGGCAGATTGTGCTACTACAACGGGGTGATGGACAGTTCGAGCCGCGTGCCGTGAAACTGGGGCTACAGGCCGATGGATACCGGCAAGTATTGACGGGGCTGAAAGCAGGTGATGAAGTCGTGACCCGGGCTAATTTCCTGATTGATGCCGAAAGTAACCTCAAGTCGGCCTTGGACAGTTTTAACAGTCCTGGTGCTGATGCGAATCGGGTTATGACCGAAACACAACACGGAGGCCACTAGCCATGTTGAACCATGTCATTGTTTGGTCTTTACGCAACGTATTTCTGGTGCTGCTGGCAACGCTGGCTATCGTAATTGGCGGGGTTTACGCGTTGTCGAGAATGCCGCTGGATGCGCTGCCCGACCTGTCCGATGCACAAGTGATCGTTTACACCGAATTTCCAGGACAAGCGCCGCAAGTGGTCGAGGATCAAGTCACCTATCCTTTGACCACCGCCATGCTGAGCGTGCCACGCTCAAAAGTCGTGCGTGGCTTTTCCTTCTTCGGTGCATCTTTTGTTTACGTCATTTTTGAGGACGGCACCGATATTTACTGGGCGCGTTCACGGGTTCTGGAATATCTCACCACGCTCAGCGGACGCTTGCCGTCCAACGTGGCGCCGAAATTGGGGCCGGATGCCACCGGTGTCGGCTGGGTTTATCAATATGCGCTGTTGGCAAAGGATTATTCGCTGGCAGAATTGCGTACCCTGCAAGACTGGTTTGTACGTTACCAATTGACCAAAGCCAAAGGTGTGGCCGAGGTCGCCAGTATCGGCGGTTTTGTGCAGCAATATCAAGTCACCGTCGATCCGCATAAGCTGCAAGCTTACGGCATTGCTTTATCGACGCTCAGCAACACCATCCGCAACAGTAACCGTGATGTCGGTGGACGGATTATCGAATTGGCCGAAACCGAGTACATGGTACGTGGACACGGTTATTTGCGCGGCCAGGCCGACTTGGAACGCTTGGTTCTGAAAGCTGAGCGTGGTATCCCTGTGTTGCTGCGTGATGTGGCTCGCGTGGAACTGGTTCCCGATGAACGCCGTGGCATCACCGAATGGAACGGTGAAGGCGAGGCGGTTTCCGGCATTGCGCTGGCGCGTTACGGCCAAAATGCCCTGGAAGTCATCAGCAATATAAAAGACCGCTTGCATGAAATCAGCGCCGGATTGCCAATCGGTGTTCGTATACAAACGGTTTATGACCGTTCCGAACTGATCCATCGCGCCATTGACAATTTGCGCCATACCTTGCTGGAAGAAAGCGCGGTGGTCGCCGTGGTTTGTGTGGTGTTCCTGCTGCATTTGCGTAGCGCCCTGGTGGCGATTTTGATGCTGCCAGTTGGCGTACTTTTTGCCTTCATCATCATGCAGGAGCTAGGGATGAATTCCAACATTATGAGCCTGGGCGGTATTGCCATCGCTATCGGTGCGATGGTGGATGCCGCCATTGTCATGATCGAGAACGCCCATAAACATTTGGAGCGCGATTCCGGCCGCCTGCCGCGTTTTGAAATATTGCTCAATGCCTGCAAGGAAGTCGGTCCGCCGCTGTTTTTCAGCCTGTTGATTATCACTGTCTCATTCCTGCCGGTGTTCGCGCTGGAAGCGCAGGAAGGCCGCTTGTTTCATCCTTTGGCCTACACCAAGACGTTCGCAATGGCGGGTGCGGCATTGCTGTCGGTGACGCTGGTGCCGGTGTTGATGTGGCTGTTTGTACGCGGAAAAATTCTGCCGGAACAGCGCAATCCCATCAACCGGGTCTTGATCTGGATTTACCGCCCAGTCATCGCCGGTGTCATGCGCCACAAAAAGCTGACGCTCGCTTTCGCGCTGCTGATGCTGGCGGCAAGTTGGTATCCGGCCTCGCGTCTGGGTGGTGAATTCATGCCGACGCTGAATGAAGGCACGCTGTTGTTCATGCCGTTGACGGTACCCGGTTTGCCCCCGACCAAGGCCGCCGAATTGCTGCAAACCCAGGATCGCATTATCAAAAGTTTTCCCGAAGTTGAGTCGGTGTTCGGTAAAGCCGGACGCGCCCTGACTGCCACCGACCCGGCACCGTTGGAAATGTCGGAAACCATTGTCAACCTGAAACCAGAATCCAGCTGGCGACCTGGCCTGACGGTCGATAAGCTGATTGCAGAGATGGATCTGGCGCTGCAAATCCCCGGTGTCAGCAACTCCTGGACGATGCCGATCAAAAACCGTATTGATATGTTGGCCACCGGTATCCGCACACCTATCGGTATCAAGCTGTTCGGCAAAGACTTGGCGGAAATGGAACGCCTGGCGCAACAGATTGAACAGGCCGTTAAAACTGTCCACGGCACCACCAGTGCTTATGCCGAACGCATCACCAGCGGCTTTTATCTGAACATCACGCCGGACTACGAGGCTTTGGCGCGTTATGGGCTGTTAATTGGCGATGTGCAAGATGTCATTGCCACCGCCATTGGTGGCGAGACCGTCACGACAATGTTGGAAGGACGCGAACGTTTCGCCGTCACCGTCCGTTACCCGCGCGAACTGCGGGATACCCCGCAAGCCATTGCCGAGCATGTTCTTGTCCCCACATCCGGCGGGGCGATGGTTCCCTTGGGGCAGTTGGCGCATCTGAGCCTGGACAAAGGCCCACCGTCAATACGTACCGAAAATGCCTTGTTGTCCGCTTATATCTATGTCGATATGCGTGGCCGCGATATTGACGGTTATGTGCAGGATGCCAAACGGGCGGTACAAAAAGCGGTCAAGTTCCCTACCGGTTACTACATTGCCTGGAGTGGCCAGTTCGAGTACATGGAACGCGCCAAACAGCGTCTGCAACTGGTTGTTCCGCTTACACTGTGTATTATTTTCATCCTGCTGTATCTCAATTTCGGGCGCTTGACCGAAACCCTGATTGTCATGTTGTCCGTGCCCTTCGCGCTGATTGGCGGCATTTGGCTACTGTGGTTTCTGGATTACAACGTTAGCGTGGCGGTCGGTGTTGGCTTTATCGCCTTGGCGGGAGTCGCCGCAGAAACTGGCGTGGTGATGCTGATTTATCTGGATCATGCGTATCTTGACAAGCAACGGCAATGCCTGGAAGAAAAACGGGCTTTCACCGAGACTGATCTTTACGATGCGCTAATGACCGGCGCGGCAGAACGTTTGCGACCGAAAATAATGACTGTCACCGCAATTATGGCTGGTCTCTTGCCCATTCTTTGGAGCACCGGCACGGGTTCGGAAGTCATGCGCCGCATCGCCGCGCCGATGGTGGGCGGCATGGTGTCTTCAACGCTGTTGACCTTGATCGTCATTCCGGCGCTTTATGCCCTGTGCAAACAATATTCCATCAATAAACAACCCCGATGAAGGAGACAACTGAACGATACATTAACAAACTGAAAAACAATATCACTAACCTATTGAATTATCTTGGAGAAAACCCATGAAAACGAAATTACTGATTACCCCATTTTTGGTGCTTGGTTTACTGACCGCCTGTGCCGAAATGAACCCGCATCCAATGGATATGAGCCAAGCCGTGCTAAATGCTGAAACCAAAGCCGATCATGCCGCATTGGCGAAACACTATGATGAGGTAGCGGACGAAATGCAGCTTAAGGTGGATGAACACAAGAAACTGCTTAGCCAGTACGAATCAAAAGCCTATCTCTACGGTCGGCAGGCGGAAGATTTTAAGGCGCATTGTCAAAGGCTGGTTGATGATTATGAAAAAGTCGTCGCCTCTAACCGGAAAATGGCTGAGATGCATCGCGGAATGGCGCAGTAGAACCATAGGATGTGCCAACGATAGGAGGCGCATCACTCACGAACGATGCGCTTCACTTCGTTCAGCACATCCTATGCACTTTTTTCAATCTCATCGCGATGACCTGAAGAATATTTGTGGGCTTTAATAATATCCGTATTATTATTTTTTTCATCTGACAATACACACCCTTGATGAAACAATCATTAATAATCAACTCGTGATTCCGCGCCAGAAAACCACGACAACTGGAATGGCGAACGATGCTGGCTCTAACCGTTCAGTAACTCTTCAGGGGTTTTAGCCTGAAAAATCTGTTTAGTCCAGGCTTCAATTTGCTCAGGGCTGGCACTGCGCACCTTATCTTGTAACAACTGGCTCACCGTGCCAAATTTGGATTCGAGCAACAATAAAAAAAGCTTAGCCGCTTCTTGTTTTCGGCCCTCTTGTAGCCCTTGATGCATTCCCTCTTGTCGCCCTTTTTGTCGTCCTTCTTGCAATCCTTTTTCCAGTCCTTTTTCCAATCCTTTTTGCAGCCCTTCCTGTTCTGCTTGTTGTGTCCATTGTTTAACGGTTTCAGCTAACATGTCATGTACCTCTTGAAGATCGTTGAATTCTTTAATGTCAGCATTGGGAGCTTTTCTTGGCAATAACACACGGTTAATCCACACTGTAAAAGCACGCCTCAGGCTGGTTTGTTCCGCCGCTTTCAACCAGTCAATCAACCGCCATAATACACCTTGAATATCCTGGGCTGTCCGGCTGTTTTCCAGTTGGAACAAGGCCGCCACCAAATTATGCAGGCTGCTTAACTCATCTTTGCTAAAGCTGCCTTCATCCAGTAATAAGTAACTGACCTGCGGACGGTATTTTTCCAAACCGGACGGTGCCGGATGGATTAGAAAATCCAGATCTACCGGGGCTTGCCAGCGCCGCTCGCCGTTGTAGAGCACTACCGGTAACACAGGTGGTAATTTATCTGTTTTTGTTAAGTTGCCAGTGCGGATAATGTCCTGATACAGCAGTGCCAGATAGCCCAAAATACGCACGGCCATAAAGTGGTCGACAGTGGACTGGAATTCCAGCAGCAAATACACGTACAGCCACTCATCGCCCCAACGTACCCGCCAGATCAGGTCGTCTTCCCGATCACGCAGGTCATCAGTGACATAACTGCCGCTGACTTTTTCCAGGGTGGCAAAGTCGCATTGTTCTACCCACGCCTCTTTAACAAAGCCCTTGAGCAGGTCGGCAACCATTTCTGGATGGGAAAACAGTAGTTTATAGCTGTTGTCGTGCGACATGGCAAGGTTTGTTAATGTTAAGTTAAACTATACGCGCACACCATGAACGTATTAGCCCTGAAAATAGGGAACGCACACTCCCGAACGATGCACTAATCCAGCAACACTATTTCAATTTTTCAATCAGCATTTTATTAACTTCAGCCGGATTAGCCTTACCCTGCATTTCCCGCATCACCTGCCCTACAAAGAAACCAAATACCTTCTCTTTACCACTGCGGTATTGTTCAACCTGATCCATATTAGCAGCCATAATGCCATCAATAATAGCTTCTATCGCACCGCTATCACTGATCTGTTTTAAGCCTTTAGCACTAATAACCTCATCAGCACTGACAGGATGCTGCCACATTTCTTCAAACACCTGCTTGGCGATTTTTCCGGAAATGGTATCGTCGCTGATACGCAGCAATAACCCCGCCAAACCTTGATAATCCACTGGCGAAGCAGAAATTTCAAGGCCCGCCTTATTCAGCGCCGCAGACAGTTCGCCGGTAATCCAGTTGGCACACAGCTTAGCATCACAACCGGATGTTGCAACCGTGGCTTCAAAATAATCCGCCAACGGGCGAGATGACGTTAATTGCGTGGCATTGTCCTCATCCAAGCCATAGCTGTCTTTAAAGCGCTGCTTTTTGGCTACCGGCAATTCAGGCAACTGCGCCTTAATCTGCGCTTTAAACTCTTCGCTGATGATGACCGGCAACAAATCGGGATCGGGAAAATACCGGTAATCATTGGCTTCTTCCTTACTGCGCATGGAACGAGTTTCATCTTTGACCGAATCGTACAAACGGGTTTCCTGCACCACCCTGCCACCGCTTTCGATCAACTCGATTTGGCGCTCGACTTCATGGTTAATGGCTTTTTCGACAAACTTAAAGGAATTGATGTTTTTGATTTCGGCACGCGTACCAAATTCTGCCTGGCCTTTTGGGCGCACCGAGACATTGGCATCACAGCGGAATGAGCCTTCCTGCATATTGCCGTCACATATCCCCAAGTAACGCACCAGCTCGTGCAGCTTGCGCATGTACGCCACCGCTTCTTTGGCCGAGCGCATATCCGGTTCGGAGACGATCTCCAGCAACGGCGTGCCAGCACGGTTTAAATCAATGCCACTCAAGCCCTGAAAGTTTTCATGCAGCGACTTGCCGGCATCTTCTTCTAAATGGGCGCGGGTAATACCGATGCGCTTGGTTTCGCCGTCGACCTCAATATCCAGATGACCTATGCCAACAATGGGCAAATCCATCTGGCTGATTTGATAGCCTTTCGGTAAATCAGGGTAAAAATAATTTTTGCGGGCAAACACCGAATACGGGGCAATATGCGCCTCAATCGCCATGCCAAAGATAACCGCCATACGCACGGCTTCTTGATTTAATACGGGCAATACGCCTGGAAAACCCAAGTCAACCGCACAAGCTTGGGTATTGGGCGCTGCGCCATATGCTGTCGCTGCGCCCGAAAAAATCTTTGATTTTGTTGCTAACTGAGTATGAATTTCCAGACCTATTACGACTTCCCAATTTTCCATATTCATCCCCTACTCGAAGCCTTTAGGTCTTTTTTGATGCCAATCAGTCACTTTTTGGTACTGATGGGCAATATTTAACAAACGCTGTTCGGCAAAATAATTACCGATGATGTGCAAGCCGACCGGCTTGTTTTGGGCAAAGCCCGCCGGAACTGACATCGCAGGCAAACCTGCCAAATTAATGGCAATGGTATAAATATCGGACAGGTACATTTCAATCGGGTTGTTGATTTTTTCGCCAATACCAAACGCCACCGACGGCGCGACCGGCCCCATAATCACATCCACTTCTTGCAGGGCGCGTTTAAAGTCTTCGGCGATTAAGCGCCTTACTTTTTGGGCTTTTAAGTAATAAGCATCATAGTAACCGGCAGATAACGCATAAGTCCCCATCAGGATACGGCGCTTAACTTCCTTGCCGAATGCCTCGCCGCGTGAACGCACGTACAAATCGGTTAAATCGACCGGATCTTTGCAGCGATAGCCAAAGCGCACGCCGTCAAAACGCGACAAATTAGCGGAACATTCGGCGGAGGCAATCACGTAATAGGCAGGAATCGCCAAATTTAAGTTGGGAATGGAAATTTCCTTGATGGTTGCGCCGAGCTTTTGATATTCATTAATCGCCGCTTCAATGACCACAGCGACATCAGGGGCTAAGCCTTCCCCAAAAAACTCTTTTGGCAAACCGATGGTTAGGCCTTGCAAGCTATTATTAAGCCCTGCCAGATAATCCGGCACAGGGCTATCGACGCTGGTGGAGTCTTTTGGATCAAATCCTGCCATCGTTTGCAACACAACAGCGGCATCTTCCGCGCTGCGCGTCATCGGGCCGCCTTGGTCCAAACTGGAGGCATAGGCAATCATACCGTAACGGGATACGCGACCGTAAGTAGGTTTTAAACCGGTAATGCCGCAATGCGAAGCCGGTTGACGAATAGAACCGCCTGTATCGGTACCGGTGGCGCATACCGCCAATCCCGCCGCTACCGCCGCCGCTGAACCACCGGATGAACCGCCCGGTACAGCGTTCAGATCCCAAGGATTTTTGACCGCACCGTAATAGCTGTTCTCATTAGATGAACCCATCGCAAACTCATCCATATTGAGCTTGCCTAGCATGACCGCACCTGCCGCATTAAACTTGTCTATTACCGTGGCGTTATAGGGTGCCAAAAAATTATCCAGCATTTTAGAGCCGCAACTGGTTTTAATGCCCTGTGTACAAAAAATATCTTTTTGCGCAATGGGAATGCCAGTGAGTAGATTGCTGTCGCCCGATGCCAGTTTTAAATCGGCAGTTTTGGCCGTTTGCAAAGCCAGTTCTTCGGTGACGGTAATATAAGCATTCAGTGCTTGGTGCTGCTTAATTCTATTTAAGTAGGATTGCGTTAACTCAACGCTGGAAAACTCACCGGCACGCAAACCCTGCGCCAGTTCAATAATGGTTTTACTGTGCATATATTTAGGGGACTTGTTACTCAATAACCTTAGGGACGAGATACAACCCAGCGTCAACTTGCGGGGCTATCGATTGAAATTGTTGGTGCTGATCGTATTCGGTGACTTCATCTGTCCTTAAGCGCTGTCCCTGTTCCATAGGATGTGCCATAGGCTCTATACCGTCGGTGTTTAAGTCGCTCATTTGCTCCATTAAACTTAACATGCCTGATAAATCTTGGGTGTAAGCTTCAATATCAAGCTCATCAATGCCTAGCCGCGCCAAATGCGCAATTTTCTTTACATCACTTGCCGTTAACGACATTTTTTTTCCTATCAAGAAACAAAATTTATTGATCAATACAGGTTACTCATCATACAAAACTTAACCGTAGCGACTTATCTGATAAAGTGTATAAAAACTTCACCTTATTAGCGTGCTTATTGTCAGCTTTTTTGCCTTTTAAAAATTTCCTATCGATAACAATGTGCAATAAAAAACATAACTTGTTAATATTCAACACAGTATAAAAAAGGCATGATTTTTGCTTTAATTTAGGATTATCGCTTTACCTAAGAAAGCACATTAAGACTCTGCTTTTACACTCATCTAACTACTTATTGAAAGATAATAGTATTTTTTAACACCTACACCGTCTTTTAATAAAAGCACTTTACTTCCAGACAAAGTTTTTACACATATTTGAGCTATATGATACTTTATATCTTGCTCAAATACCCGCTTGATTGATAAAGTAACCCTATTTTTCATACCTTAGCTAAAGGATACCGGTAGAAATGTTCAAAAGAATTCGTGGCTTATTTTCCAACGATTTATCCATCGATTTAGGAACCGCTAACACGTTGATTTATATGCCAGGGCAAGGAATTGTACTCAATGAGCCCTCAGTTGTTGCCATTAAGGAGGATAGAATTCGAGGTCACAAAACCATTGCTGCTGTAGGTGCTGAAGCCAAACAAATGCTAGGCCGAACTCCTGGCAACATTACGGCAATACGCCCCTTAAAAGATGGCGTTATCGCGGACTTCGCAGTGACTGAGCGCATGTTACGTTATTTTATCGATAAAGTGCATGAGAACAAATGGCTGCGTCCCAGCCCACGCATTCTAATTTGCGTACCGTGTGGATCAACGCAAGTTGAACGCCGCGCTATCCGTGAATCTGCCGCCATGGCGGGTGCGCGTGAAGTCTATTTGATTGAAGAGCCTATGTCTGCGGCTATCGGCGCTGGCTTGCCCGTAGATGAAGCCTCTGGTTCTATGGTACTGGACATTGGTGGCGGTACATCAGAAGTGGCCATTATTTCAATTAATGGCATTGTATATTCATCCTCGGTACGTATTGGCGGTGACCGTTTCGATGAAGCGATTATTAGTTATGTGCGCAGAAACTACGGCACGTTAATTGGTGAAGCGACTGCTGAACAAATAAAAATTGAAATTGGTGCGGCTTACCCTGGCAGTGAAGTCAGGGAAATTGAAGTCAGGGGACGCAATCTGGCTGAAGGTGTACCGCGCAGCTTTACTTTAAACAGTAATGAGATTTTAGAAGCCCTGCAAGAACCGCTTTCCGGCATTGTGGGCGCGGTAAAACTGGCTCTGGAACAAACACCGCCCGAACTTGGCTCGGACGTTGCTAGTCGGGGTATTTATTTAACCGGCGGCGGTGCTTTACTCAAAGACATCGACAGATTAATATCCGAAGAAACCGGCCTGCCCGTTTATATTGCCGATGATCCTCTGACGTGCGTTGCCAGAGGCGGCGGTATGGTTTTAGAAATGCTGGACAAAAAAGGCGTTTCGGCATTTTCTTTAGAATAGAAAAAAGGGCTACTAACTTAAGACGGGGCAATTTAAAAAAAGCCGTTCGTGATATGAGCTTGTCGAACCATGAACAACAAACCCTTCGACAAGTTCAGGGCGAGCGAATGTCCCACCTTAATTTGGTAGTCGAAAAAAGTAACTGCACATTCAGATAGCGGCCGAAATGACTCAATCCGGCCGCTTGGCTTTGTTAACCAAATACGAGATCACCCGCTATAAAACTTATATTTGCTACCGGCCCCTCCATCACCACCCGCCTAATTGTCGCCCTTATTGCGTCTATCGCTTTACTGGTAACTGAACAAAAAAGTCCACGCCTGGACGCATTGCGTTCAAGCTTGTCTGTTTTGGTTGACCCCATAAAATACCTGGTTGATACGCCTATTGTGGCATTGAACAATGCTAAAGAGTCAGTCAGTTCTTATTCAAGCTTGAAAGAAGAAAATAAAAAATTGCGTGAAGATCAGTTTATAACCAAATCCAAGCTGCTTAAGTTTGATGCGCTAGAAAAAGAAAACATTCATCTTAGGGCGCTACTGGAGAATTCTTTCAAACTCGGTGAGCAGGTGTTAATCGCTGAGTTGCTGTCCATTAAAATGGTGCCTTACGAACATATTGTCGTCGTCAACAAAGGCACGCGTTTTGGTGTGCATCCGCAGCAGCCCGTGCTCGATACCAACGGTGTAGTGGGACAGGTTTTTAGAGCGTTACCGTTTAGCTCAGAAATAATGCTGATTACTGATTTAAACCATGCTATCCCTGTACAAGTTAATCGTAATGGCTTGCTAACCATTGCGGTAGGCAGTGGCCAAATTAATCGGCTTAATCTGCCTTTCTTGCCCAATAATGCCGATATTCGTCCTGGCGATCTGCTGATCACATCAGGGCTGGGCGGCATTTTTCCTCCAGGTTATCCGGTTGGCGTAGTGGATAACTTTACCCCAGACGCGACCAAGCCTTTTCCAACTATTACCGCAACACCCAAAGCTATGCTGGATAGAAATAGAGAACTGATGATCGTGTGGAGCAAATCCAGTCCCGTACTCTTAAGCGCACCGCCAATGCCACCTACACCAAGCACATCAACATCAATGACACCAGCACCAGGCACACCAGCACCCGCAAAACCTAAAGATGAATAACTACTACAGGTTTGGCCGTATTATTAGCACCATCATTATGGCTATGATTTTGAGAATAGCACCCTGGCCAGATTTTATCGCTACTATCAATCCAGACTGGGTTTTACTGACACTAATCTACTGGACGCTTGCCATACCGGAACGTGTTGGCATTTTTCACGCATGGACATTTGGACTCTTAACCGATGTGTTAACCGGCAGATCATTTGGACAATATGCCCTAACCTACTCGCTAGTCAGTTATGTGTGCATAAAATTACATAAACGGCTTCGTCCATTCCCTTTGATCCAACAAGAATTGTTCATTTTTCTATTTCTGCTTTTATCCCAGCTCTTGCTTTTTTGGATAAAAAACCTGCAAACGCCCGGGCAACTGAGCGCCAGCTTCTGGCTACCCGTAGTAAGCGGTACGCTGTGCTGGCCTATTGTGTACAAATCACTGCGTTTTATCCGACTGTTACGTAGCAACAAGTGAAAAATTAGCCATGTCATCTCGTTCATACACCATGAGGGATAAGTTTCTGGAGGAACGTTTGTTTCTTAACCGGATAGTGAGCGCTTTTATTGCCATTACCGTGTTAACTTCCGGATTAATAGTGCGGCTGATCTATTTACAAATTGTCGGCCACATTCACTATGCAACCCTGGCAAAAGAAAACAGTATTAAAATTACACCGTTAGTACCTACACGCGGCATGATTTATGATCGCCACGGGCGCGTTCTGGCTGAAAACACCCAAACGTTTAAACTGGAAATAACCACAGATAAAATGGGCGACGATCCAGAAGCTCTCAACGACACCTTACTGCGACTGCAAAAACTACTCAACATTCCCGACGAAAAAATTGCGCAGTTCCATAAGCTTAAAATCCGGCAAAAACGCTTTGCTCCCACAACATTGCTAACCAACATGACCAATGAAGACATGGTGAAGTTTGCTGTGGTCAGGCCTTATTTTCCAGGCGTTGATATTAAAACCCATTTGGTCAGAAACTATCCTTTCAAGGATTTAACCGCCCATGTGGTTGGCTACGTAGGCCGCATTAACGAAAAAGACCTCAAATCCTTACCGGTGACAGAATACAGTGGCTCCACTTATATCGGTAAACTAGGTATTGAAAGCTCGTATGAAACCACCCTGCATGGCAAAACCGGTTATGCAGAAATGGAAACTAACGTGCAGGCACGCGAGCTTAAAACGCTAAATGAAGTCAATCCAATCGCGGGAGCAAATCTTTACCTTACCCTGGATATTGATTTACAAAAAACCGCTTACGATGCCTTAGACAAATTTAATGGCGCTGTCGTGGCCATAGACATTAAAACGGGCGGCGTACTTGTCTTTGTGAGTAGGCCCGGCTTTGATCCCAACCCTTTTGTCTCCGGCATCGGGAGCGACGAATATAAGGCATTAACTTCATTAGATGACCAACCGCTTTATAATCGGGCTTTACGTGGCTTGTATCCTCCAGGTTCTACGGTTAAACCGTTTATTGCTTTGGCCGGGCTTGAGTACAACGCCATTGGTAAACAACAACGCTTACATTGCCCAGGATTTTACCAATTACCCAATGATAAACATCGTTTCCGCGACTGGAAAAAATCCGGCCATGGCTCTGTGGGTATGAACGAAGCGATTACGCAATCGTGCGATGTTTACTTTTACCGTCTGGCCAATCTGCTCGGTATTGAACGTATGCATAATTTTATGCAAAAAATGGGTTTTGGTGAAAAAACCGGCATTGATCTTATGGGTGAAAAAGCGGGCGTATTCCCTTCCAAAGAATGGAAGCTTAAAGAAAAAAAGCAACGCTGGTATCCTGGAGAAACCTTAATTACCGGCATTGGCCAAGGTTTTAACCTAGTAACGCCCTTACAGCTGGCCAGAGCGACCGCAACGCTGGCTAACAAAGGCCATGTCGTCACGCCTTTTTTGGTCGATAAAATTGTATCCGCTAGCGCCACCACCAAAGGCCCGGAAATACATAAAGACGTGATTAATCTCAAGCCTGACAACATCAATAATATTATTTCAGCCATGGTTAACGTAGTACACAGCGCGCGCGGGACTGCAAAAGGCATCAGCCACGGCATCAACTATCATATTGCCGGAAAAACCGGTACTGCCCAGGTGTTTAATATTAAACAAGGTGCAAAATATAACGAAAGAAGCATAGGCTTTAAGCTGCATGACCATGCCTTGTTTATTTCATTTGCCCCAGCCGATAATCCCCAAATTGCCGTTGCCGTTATTGCCGAACACGGTGGGCACGGCGGTTCAGTGGCGGCTCCCATCGCAGCCAAAGTTATCAAGCAATATTTAGGAGACAATGGTGAGAACCGAAACACGCCATGAGCATTTTCGACAACCTTCGCTCATGGGCAATATCCTTAGAAGGCTGCATATCGACATCCCCTTATTTATCGCTCTGGTACTTACTTCGTTATTAAGTCTTTTCATCCTTTATAGCGCAGGTGGGCAGGATATGGGGGTATTATCCCGCCAAGCCACGCGTATGCTGATGGCTTTTAGCCTGATGATATTATTGGCACAAATTAATCCCAATCAATTTAAACGTTTTTCCGCTGGATTATTTGGTTTAGGTATTTTTTTACTGCTCGCCGTATTAATTATGGGTACCATTGGCAAAGGCGCACAACGCTGGCTGGATTTAGGCTTTTTCCGCTTTCAACCCTCAGAAATCATTAAAATCACCACGCCCATGATGATAGCCTGGTATCTGTCAGAACACCCTTTACCGCCTAAATCCAAGCATTTATTTACGGCTGTCCTGTTGATTATGATACCCACCTTATTAATCGCAAAACAGCCGGATTTGGGCACCGCCATATTAGTGGCCAGCGCTGGCGCGGGGGTATTATTTTTTGCGGGTTTATCCTGGCGGTTTATATTAAGCATTATTGGCGTACTGGCAGCTTTGGCACCTATTATTTGGCATTTTATGATTCCGTATCAGAAAGCACGGGTCATTACCTTGCTAAATCCGGAAGCTGATCCTTTAGGTAAGGGTTATCATATTATTCAGTCAAAAATCGCCATTGGCTCCGGTGGCATTTATGGCAAAGGTTGGACGGGCAGCACTCAATCCGAGCTCAATTTTTTACCTGAAAGCCATACCGACTTCATTTTTGCCGTGTTTGCTGAAGAATTCGGGCTTTTTGGCTGCTTAGGCTTATTGTCACTGTATTTGTTTATTATCGGACGCTGCCTGTATATTTCAGTGCAGGCACAAGATGTTTACTGCCGACTGTTAGCCAGTAGCTTGGCCTTTACTTTTTTTGTCTACGTTTTTGTTAATATTGGCATGGTTATCGGCATACTGCCTGTAGTGGGTGTTCCTTTGCCTTTAATCAGTTACGGCGGCACGTCAGCCGTTACCTTGCAATGTGGTTTTGGCATTTTGATGTCTATACACACCCATAGAAAACTTCTACCTCGTTAAAATGAAACTATCAAAATTTGTTTTTCGTAGCGCCTTGTGTTGCACCTATTTTATGCTGGCATCTTGTGCCAACTCGCCTAAACAACCTGATGCCATGACTAACTTTATTGAGCGCATGGCGACAAGTCATCAATTCAATAAAGCGGAACTGGAGGCATTGTTTCAAAATGTTGAGATAAAGCAGGAGATCATCAAGAAAATATCATCACCTGCCGAAGGCATGCCCTGGTATAAATACCGAAAAATATTTATGACCGATGCCCGCATTAATGCAGGCGTAAAATTCTGGCAGGACAACGCACAGGCCTTAGCAAAAGCAGAACAGCAATACGGTGTACCGGCACAAATTATCATTGCTATTTTAGGTGTTGAAACGCTTTATGGCCAAAAAACCGGCAACTACCGCGTGATTGATGCGTTATCTACACTCAGCTTTGCCTACCCGCCGCGTAGTCAATTTTTTGTGGGTGAATTAGAAAAATTTTTAGTGCTGTGCAAAAAAGACAATATTAGCCCATTAAATCCAACGGGTTCTTACGCGGGCGCTATGGGAATGCCGCAGTTCATGCCCAGCAGCTTTTTATCTTATGCCATTGATTTTAATAACGATAAACATGCAGACATTTGGCACACGCCAGAAGACGCTATCGCCAGTATTGCCAATTATTTGGCCAAACATCACTGGCAAGCCAATCAACCTATTGCTATACCGATAACAGCCAAAGATGAGCAATATAAAGCCAAACTTACCAAAGGCCTTAAGCCCGACTTAAGAATAGCTGAGTTAGAATCGGTCAACTTGACTCCATTGAGACCATTACCTTTAGACACCGAAGTAAAGCTACTTAGCTTTGAACAGCCACAGGGCAACGAGTTGTGGGCGGGATTGAACAATTTTTATGTCATTACCCGATATAACCACAGCCCCTTATACGCCATGGCGGTTTTTCAGTTAAGTGAATCTATCTTAAATAAAAAAGGTTCTTTCCCGTGAACAAATTAAAAGCCGTTGTTACCAGTGTTCTGTTATGTTTTATTTTCACCCACAGCCTAACCGCTCAAGCCTCTCGAAAAGATTACCATAGTACGCTAATTCCCCCCGCCTCTTCAGGCAATGTTCAATCCACCGGCTCTTCTGACCAAGACGGTTTCTTCCCCCGCTTCACTGGATACATCAAAAAAGGCGTAGCTTCCTGGTACGGCCCTGGATTTCAGGGTAAAAAAACCGCCACCGGCGAACGCTTTAATATGTACGCCATGACCGCCGCGCACAAAACTTTGCCTTTATCGTCTTACGCCGAAATTACCAACCCTGCCAATCACCGTAGCGTCATTGTCCGCATCAACGACAGAGGCCCTTTTCACGGCAACAGAATTTTAGATTTGTCTTATGCCGCTGCCAAAAAACTCGGCATTCACAGTAAAGGTGCCGGCTCTGTGGTAATTAAAGCCATAGGAAACCCACGTCATATTGCACAGAACGAACAACCCGACCCAACGCCTGAACAAAGTATTTATGTAAAAGTAGGCAGCTTCCCTAGCCAAAAATCAGCACAAGCTATGCAAAGTACAATTTCAGCGCAACATTTGCCCAAACCTAGCATCAAGCAAGCAAGTTATAAAAAATCCACGTTTTATACTGTACAAATCGGTCCTTTAAAATCAGAACAACACGCTGACCAACTGACTAACAAGCTGTTAAAAATAGGCATCAAAAATACACAATTTATGGCTTACGCCAAACAAATGTAAAAGCTCATGCTACAATATAGGGAATGTTTTACTTGAACTTTCCCTATAAAATTAATGATACTTGCTAAAAAATTTACCCGTATTTACCCTGTTTTATGCATTAGCTTACTGAGCTTTTCCATTCAGGCACTTTCGGAAGATACAAAACCCCTACCTATTGCCTCACCCCCTGCTGTAGTAGAAGATGCCAAGGTGATGACGCCTTCGTCACCTACCATAGCGGCCACCAGCCATATCTTGTTGGACTTTCACACCGGCAAGGTGATGGCAGAAAATAATGCCGATGCTAAACTGGCTCCGGCTAGCCTGACCAAGATTATGACCACCTACGTGGTGTTTAAAGAAATCGAAAGTGGCCGCCTGCATTTAGATGATGTCGCTACCGTTAGTGAAAAAGCCTGGAAAACCAGCGGTTCCAAAATGTTTGTTCAGGTTAACGACCGTGTCAAAGTGGAGGATTTGCTGCAAGGTGTGATTATTCAATCCGGTAACGATGCCAGTGTTACACTCGCAGAACACGTAGCGGGTGACGAAGCGACCTTTGCCCAGATGATGAACCAAAATGCCGAACGTCTGGGGATGATCAACACCCATTTTGAAAACAGCGACGGTTTACCAACTGAAAATCATTACACCACGGCACGTGATCTCAGCATTCTGACTCGCGCTCTGATTAAAGAATTTCCGCAATATTACAAATGGTTTTCTCAAAAAGAGTTTACCTACAACAAAATTACCCAACAAAACCGAAATTTATTGCTGTCGCGTGACGGTACAGTGGATGGCGTTAAAACGGGCCATACCGAAGAAGCGGGCTATTGCCTGGTTGCCTCTGCACTCAGGGATGACATGCGCCTTATTTCCATCGTTATGGGTACCAAAAGTCAAATGGCCAGAGCGGTCGAAAATCAAACACTACTGAATTACGGCTTCCGCTTCTTCGAATCACATCGTTTATACGAAGGCAAAAAAGCCTTAAACGAAGCCAGAATATGGAAAGGCCAAGAAAAAACCTTACCCTTGGGGTTAGCGGAAGATTTATATGTCACCGTGCCACGCCGCCATTACCAAGACTTAAAAGCCGCCGTGAATGTTGACAAAAAAATTCTTGCTCCCGTTAAAGCCGGCGACAAATTTGGTTCTGTCAATGTGACTTTAAAAGGCGAAGTCATTGCCAACAAGGATTTAATCGCACTGAAAGCCGTGGAAAAAGGCAGCATTTTTAGACGACTTACTGACAGCATGTTACAAATGATGGACAAATCAGATGACAAATAATACAGTTTATCTAAACGGGCACTATCTTCCTTTAAGCGACGCTAAAATATCGGTTATGGATCGCGGCTTCTTGTTTGGAGATGGTATTTATGAAGTCATTCCCTCTTATTTTGGACGCTTCTTCCATTTCGAAGCGCACATGGAGAGACTGGATAATAGCCTTGCCGCCATACGTTTGGCCAATCCTAATAGCCATAAAAAATGGCTGAAAATTTTATCGCCGCTATTAATCGGCACACAGGATCAATACGTTTACCTGCAAATCACTAGAGGCACTGCCCCTAAAAGAGACCATGGCTTTCCGGAAAACACTGTACCTACTGTGTTTGCCATGGGTTCGCCTATAGTACCTATGGCAGAGCGCGATACCGGTGTTAAAGTACTGACTATGCCGGATAGTCGATGGAAGCTGTGCAACACCAAAGCCATTACCTTGCTGGCCAATATTTTGCACCGCCAAGAAGCCATTGACCAAAACTGCGCAGAAGCCTTGTTAGTAAAAGATGGCTATGTTACAGAAGGTGCCGCCAGTAACGTGTTTGCAGTCATTGATGGCGTGTTAATGACGCCGCCCAAAAGCGCTGAAATATTGCCTGGCATTACCCGTGATGTCATTTTGGATTTGGCGCGAGAACATGGTATTCCCTGTAAAGAAGAGAGTTTCAGTTTGACAGCGCTACAAACTGCCAGCGAGATTTGGATCACCAGTTCTACCCGTGAAATCATACCTGTAGTTGAATGCGACGAACAAAAAGTTGGCGATGGTAAACCTGGCCCTATCTGGCACAAAATGAATCAACTGTTTCAAACTTACAAGCAATCATTAGCATGAGCGAAGAAACGCTGTTAGTGTTCCCGTGCGAATTTCCCATTAAAGCAATGGGCAAAGCGGATGTGGAACTTGATTTACTGGTGCTGGATATTGTCCGTCGCCATACTGATAGCGTTACGCAAGACCGTGTAAACACACGCCCCAGCAAAAACGGTACTTATGTTTCAATAACCGTTACTGTTACCGCCACCAGCAAGCCGCAATTGGATGCTATTTATCAAGATTTAAGTGGCCACCCGCATATTTTGATGGTTTTGTAGCGCCCCTTTCTGTATCGCCTAAGCAATGACTGCCATCCGCCATCTAGGCATCCAAGACTACGAACCCATCTGGCGCGACATGCAGCAATTCACTGTTAATCGCACACCTGAAACCGAAGATGAACTGTGGATAGTCGAACACCCACCTGTCTACACGCTAGGGCTGAGCGGCAAACGCGAACACTTATTAAATACCGGCAACATTCCCATCATTCAAAGCGATCGTGGCGGCCAAGTCACTTATCACGGCCCAGGCCAAGTCGTTATCTATACGCTGTTGGATTTAACCCGTTTAAAACTCAATATCCGCCAACTGGTTAGCCTGTTAGAACAAGCCATGATTGATGTCTTAAGCAGTTACGACATAGATTCCAAAGCCAGAGCCGATGCGCCCGGGGTGTATGTCGGCGCTAAAAAAATCGGCTCCATTGGCATCCGTATTAAAAAAAACTGTAGTTATCATGGATTAAGCCTTAATAACAATATGGATTTACGCCCGTTTTCTGGCATTAACCCGTGCGGCTATGCGGATCTAAAAGTCACGCAACTGGCCGATCTAGGTATAATTATAAATACTGGCGAACTTGCCAACCAAGTTGCCCACGCACTCATTAAGGCGTTAAACACATGACTTATCAAGCACCCTCGCGTTCTACACCGCAATCGCATCAGCGTAATAGCGAAAAACTGTCGCGCATACCCATTAAAGTGGAACAGCCGGAAACCGTGTTACGTAAACCCGAATGGATACGCGTAAAAGTCTCGGCCAGCAGCGAAATTACCCGCATAAAACAACTGCTACGCCAATACGAATTACACACGGTTTGCGAAGAAGCCGCCTGCCCTAATCTCGCTGAATGTTTTAATCACGGTACAGCGACTTTTATGATTATGGGTGATTTATGTACACGGCGCTGCCCGTTTTGTGATGTCGCGCACGGCAAACCGTTGCCCTTAGATGCCAATGAACCGCAACATCTGGCCGATGCCATCAGTGCAATGGCATTGAAATATGTGGTGATTACTTCAGTGGATCGTGATGATTTACGCGATGGCGGCGCGGGCCATTTTGCAGACTGCATCAATAAGATTCGCCAACAAAGCCCAGCAACTAAAATAGAAGTTTTAGTGCCTGATTTTCGTGGCCGTATTGAAAAAGCCATTAATATTCTGGCGCAAGCACCGTGTGACGTGTTTAATCACAATCTGGAAACTGTACCCAGATTGTATAAACAAGTGCGTCCGGGGTCTGATTACTTGGGTTCATTGGATTTACTGCGCCAATATAAGCAAGTTTTGCCAGATGTACCGACTAAATCCGGATTAATGCTGGGTGTCGGTGAAGAACCCGAAGAAGTCCATCAAGTGATGAAAGATTTGCTGGCGCATGGTGCATCTATGCTAACTTTAGGTCAGTATTTGCAACCCAGTAAAGTGCATTTACCGGTTAAAGAATACATAACGCCGCAACAATTTGATGATTACGCTGCAATGGCAACCGCATTAGGCTTTAAGCAAGTTGCCAGTGCGCCAATGGTTCGGTCGTCTTATCATGCTGATCTTCAGGCTAAATCGATCATAACGTGAACGAAGAACAAACGTTTCATACTTTCTATGAACAAAAATAACAGCCGCTATTGAATATTTTGATAATAACGCGCCAGCGCCTTAATTTCATTATCTTTGAGCTGCTTGGCAATTAAGCGCATACGACTGTAAATATCATTGTGACGCTGATCGTTTTTATAAGCCATTAGCGTGCGTTCAAAATAATCTGCGTGTTGCCCCGCCAAACTTGGAATATCCATCTTTTCGCCTTGGCCATTAGCCCCATGGCAGACAAAACAAGGCGGCAAAATGCGCTTACCATCACCTTCTTTTGCCATTTTTTCGGCAATAGCAAGCTTCTCATTATTAGCCGTTTTCTGTTTCGGTGCTGGCAACCACGCATACCACGCCGCCAAATCAGCAGCATCCTGCTCGGTTAAACCCTTGGCGATTGAAGTCATCGAATCATTGCTACGATCACCGTTAAAATAATCACGCAACTGTTTAAACGTATAATTCGCCACTTGACCTGCTAATGCGGGGATTGCCGGGATAGTTTCATCATCAACAACCTCGGCTGGCATACCTTGCCCAAATTCACCATGACAAGACTTACAAGACTCCGCCAGACTCTTGCCTTTTTCAACATTGCCTTGCTTGACCAAGCTCAAGGCTTCCGTCGTCCAGGCAACTTGCGACCCCGATTCAACAGCAAACCCAAAAACAGGAACAGCCAGTGCCGCCAGTAATACAAGCATTCGTGTCATCATCAATATCCCCAGCCCGGTGAACCAAAAGTATCCATAAAAAAGAACTGCAAGATAGGCACACCAAAACTGATCAGCATCAATACGGCAATCACCCGATTCCAGAGTTTAAAATCATTAAGATATTCGGGCAGCTCTTTAACAGGATGGATAGGCTCGGCATATTCAACTTGTTGTGTAAATGCTCCTGTGGGTGCTGGAGCTATGTGCGTTTTGGCCAGGTTGTAGATAAACAAACACGCCGAACCCAACAGAATTAAGCCTCCAAATATCATGGCCAGTTCGTAGGGTTTCCAGGCCAAAGTCAGCAAGGTGTTATACACCACACTGGAAATACGCCGTGGTTGTCCTAGTAATCCCAGGACATGCCAAGGCGTGGTTAAAATACCCATGCCAATAAACCACGTCCATAACTGAATTAATGCCATTGAATTGGAAAACAACGGCTTTTGCACAAGCATCGGCCATAAATAATAAGCAATCGCAAAGTACATGATGACGGTCGTGCCGGCAAAAATCAGGTGAAAATGGCCTGATACCCAAGCGGTATTGTGTATCATTGCATTCATGGCGTAACTGGCATTAATCACCCCACCAAAGCCACCAAGAATCAGCATCAACAACGACAAAATGACCGCCAGTACCATCGGGTTACTCCAAGGCAAGCACCCTATCCAGCCGAACAAGCCTTTACCGCCCCGTAAGCGCCCGGCAACCTCCAGAGAGGCAATCACGGTAAAGCCGGTTACCAAGGTCGGAATGGAGACGACAAACGTGCCAATGCCGTGCAATAATTTCCAGCCCTTCGCTTGCTCAGGATCCATATACAGATGGTGGAAGCCGATGGGTAGAGAGAATACCGCCAACACGATAAACGCGCCTCTCGCCGCTTCATCACTAAACAAAAATCCACCCGCTTGTTTGGGAACAAACACGTAAAAGGCCGTGTAAGCAGGGATCAGCCAAAAATACACGATGGGATGTAACGTCCAGGCAAATAAGGTCCTGGCCAAGCCCGGATCAACCGTATCAATCCAGCCCAATGCCAGCGGTATCGCCTGAAACAACACTTCTAATGCAACACCTGCACTCGCCCACAACCACAATAAGGCATTAGCCGTGGTGGCAAACATAG
The DNA here is from genome assembly GCF_043729335.1 of Crenothrix sp. Classification (NCBI taxonomy): domain Bacteria; kingdom Pseudomonadati; phylum Pseudomonadota; class Gammaproteobacteria; order Methylococcales; family Crenotrichaceae; genus Crenothrix; species Crenothrix sp. The sequence goes on from NZ_JAYTLQ010000042.1 coordinate 144,891, forward strand.
CCAAAGGCACGGGTTGTTTAGGATGGGCTTGCTTCCATTGATTGAACATCACCACCATGATGCCACACCAGATCCATGAGCCGACAATCAGTAATGTCGCCCCAAAGTAAAACGCAACATGCGCCTGAATCGGCAAATAAAAGGTGTACAGAACAGACGCATTACCCGTCAGTAGCGGAATAGCCGCCATCACCGTACCCAATAAAGAAATCCAGAAGCCAGACCAGGCCAGCGTGTTATTCCATACCGGTACTTTTAAACTGGTGGTAGCGGTGTAATAACCGAAACCCATAATAAAGAAAGTGGTTAATACAAAGCCCATCAACACCCCGTGGGTACTGACCGAGGCAAAATACACAGTGGGGGAATCGAGCGCGGGAATCAAACCGCTGCGTTCCAGCACCTGATATTCGCCCATAAAACAAGCCACAATAAAGGCTATAAAAGCCACCCATAAATGGCTTAATGCCAGCTTTCGCTCTGCTGCATCATTCATTGTTTGATTCCTTTTTGGCAGCGGCAATATTCGAAGGTACAATCCAGTCTTCTTTGGCAACCACAGAAATATTGCTCCACATGTGATTATGTCCTAAGCCGCAATATTCATTACATAACACCGGATATTCACCGGGTTTGGGAAACGAGGTGGTTATTTCTGCGACATAACCCGGCACAATCATGGTACTCATATTGGTCATCGGGATATGTACGCCGTGTAATACATCCATACTCACCCAGCGGAACGTTATTTTGGTTTCTGCCGGAACGGCAATATGTTTAGGGAAAAACGAATACCGACCTGCCACCATGCGGACGACAATGTCACCCTTGGCGTCAAGTTGCACGCCCAAATTGCTTTCTGCAAACTCTTTGCTTAAATGCAGCTTGGCAGAATCAATGGTTTCAACCTTACTGGGTGGGTTAACCCCATGAAAAAAAGCATCAATGGTAATGATAGCCACCAAAAGGCTGACAACCAGTAGTGAGATATTGATCCATTTTCGCTCCAGCTGTTCGACATGGATCGAGCGCAATTGAAGATAAAAATCCTTAATAAAATCGGTACATTGGCCTGTTAAGGCATGACATTTTTTGACAATCGTTTCGGTTTGCATGATTAAACCTAATTGATTATGCCGCGTGGAATAAACACGCCAAAGTATAAAAACAACCAACCGATAACCATACTACCCACAACTGCCGCCATCAACGCAAACGTACCGACAGGTGAGCTTTCGAGAATACGTTGACGTTCTTCTTCGCTTATTTTATTCATGATTCCCACTAACACTATTAACAACGTAAAATATCTAGTAAATTTCCCTCCGGTCATCGACACCATTCCGCAATCAATTTCCGGCATTCAGCCCGCCATTGACAACCATCGCGTTCATGACAATTTGTAAAATACTCAGAGCGGAAGCAGGGGTTCTGGTAAGTTATATTTTGAATGGCCTGAACCAGGTCTATTTCCAGGGTGATATTTTCAGCGCCTTTAACACCAACCGACCTTGCCAACTGCTGCAAACCCAAAAGGGTTATGGTGCCATCTTCTTCAACAGCAGATAGATAGCGTGCAATTTGAGTTTTCACATATTCATTTTCAGCAATCTGCCCGTCATCCAGCGCCTTATCGTGGGCAAAATGTGCGACTTCTGCCCTGTAATAAGCAGTTTCCGAAATCCATTGATGAAATGTTATGTTTTTCATGATCTGATATAAATCCAGGTGAATTGAATACAAGCAAACTCAGCGCTACCCGTTTTTCGATACCTCATTCACTTTATAGCGCGACTACTATATAGTAGCGATTTGATGATACCTTGATCTATGTCAATAGAAGGAAAAACAGTGGAATCCAACGTACACAAGATTTCTTGCCCGGATTGCAGGCTGTCTGAGTTATGCTTGCCTTACGGGTTACAACAAAAGGAAGTACAGCAACTGGCGACCATCGTTAAAAGCAAACGCCCCATTCACTCAAATGAATACCTTTATCTTCAAGGTGATGCGTGTTTAAACCTCTATGCGGTTAAATCGGGTTCTTTTCGCAGTTTTATAACAGATGACGATGGCAGCGAACAAACCATAGGTTTTTATCTACCTGGCGAATTAATGGGATTGGATGCATTGCAGCATGGCCGATCTACCTGCACTATTATTGCATTGGAAACCAGCACGGTTTGTGAACTCCCATTATCCCGCCTCAATGAACTGTGCAGCCAAATACCCAACCTGCAACACCAAATGATGCGGGTTTTAGGAAAAGAAATCACTTCCGACCATGACAAAATAATCATGCTTAGCCATCGCACAGCCAAAGAAAAAATCGCCACATTTTTATTGTTATTGTCACGCAGGTACGCAGGCCTGGGCTTTTCCAGCACAGAATTTAACTTAACCATGAGCCGCCAGGACATTGCTAATTTCCTGGGGTTATCGAACGAGACAGTGAGCCGTCAATTTACCGAGTTAAACAAAGACGGCGTTATTACCGTCAAGCAACGTGGCATTCAAATCAACAATATGGCATCCCTCAAGGGCATTGTTAAGCCTTGTCTACCTGATGATCAATTGTCTTTTATTGCCTGACAGAATCATTCACAAGCGACCAACACAGTGAGAAACAGCCTTGCTGCTTCTCACCAACCGCTCATAAGCCCTAATAATGGGGTTATTCAGCTGTATTATTTTGGGTATGCTTATAACCGGTCACCTTGTCTGCCTGAGCCCCACCTTGCATCTTACCTGCATCGGCATCTACACACGCTGCCAAGCTAACAACAGCGGTCAATAACAATAATAATTGGCTTATAGTTTTCATAATATTCTCTCGTGCATAATTTAAATATCTGTCTTCTTAATCTTGGCTTAGATAACAAGTAGACTCAACAGCCTCTATCGGCTGGTGATCATTCTCACATTCTTGCTAAATCCTAAATTGATATATATCAATTTTGCTTCAACTAGCTTCCCACAGATTCAAACTCAAAAATTCTTACATAAATTATTGGCCTTATTCATTTTCATCAAATTGCACAAATGCCGATATAAGTAAGCCATTGACAACACCCATAAAAGTACAGATTTCGACTTTTGCACATCCAAAATAGTCTGTTTTTTACAAAACACAGGTTATTCACAAGCCATTTTCTTAACACATCTACTTGATGTCCAATATAATAAATAAATAGCTGTAAATATATTTGACATTATTAAAAATAGCTTGCGCTTTACCATTGAAATATTAAAATATGATGACAGCGCATCTAAAATACCGCCGATGCCCATTCCAGCTTCCACATATTAACGACCTTGTTTAGTGTAATTGCGGGGCTAAGCTGGTAAAAACTCATTTAAATCCAAGAATTGCAAACGCTCGGCGGCAATGCTTTTTTATAAGCATATTAGTGTCGTAGTAGTTTTATTGAGATTTTTTATCACAACCATCATGTAAGGATCTTTATGTTTGACGCCATAACCGTCCAAACTGCGGCTGAAAATGCCAGCATTTGGACGTTAATATTTACTATTCTATTGGCGTTTGTGTTATCCACACTGTTGGCGTATGTTTATCAAAAAACCTTTAGAGGCTTATCGTATTCGCGTAACTATGTGCAATCGATTGTATTAATTTCAATTATTGCCGCAGTAGTTATTCAGTCGGTGGGCGATAGCATGTCACGTGGTATAGGCATTATGGCCGCCATGTCTATCATCCGGTTTAGAACCAATTTTAAAGATCCGCGCGACACTTTGTTTATGTTTGCATCACTTGCTGAAGGGATTTCCTGTGGCGCTTATGCCTTCCCGGTTGCCATTACCGGAACAATAGGTTTCGCCTTGGCTACCATTATTTTGTACTACTCGCCGCTAGGCCCTAACAGTTATTTTGACGGTATGCTCAGATTTAATTTACCCACCACCCACAATGAAGACAAAAAACAGCTAGAAATTTTGCTGGATAAATATTGCCGCGCTTTTGCACTGGTAACCCTGAGAGAAATTGCCCAAGGCCAGCGCCTGGATTATGCCTACCATATTAAATTACGCAAAAAAATGAGTTATGACAACTTTATGATCGAACTGAAAACCATTAAAGAACTCCAAGGATTGAGTTTGATGATGCAAGAAGCAACTGTTGACTTATAAGGGAATTGGGATGAAAAAAGCAATACTGCCTATATTTTGGATTTTAGCCATGATTGGCATCTTCGAATTAGCCGATGCCTTTAACCGTAAATCTGAGCATTTTTTCGGTATCGCGGATAATCGCGAGCAAAATATCAGCTTTCAATACCCTGTTGAAATCATCCAGACACTCGCATTAGAAGGTGAAGATGTTAGCCAAGGCATGTCTATACTGGAAGTCAAGCGCCATGATTTAGTGTCAAACCAAAATACTCTGGATGAGCAAATCAAAAAACTTAAGCTGGAAAAAAATGAAGCACAGCAGACCATCACCAGCCAAATTGAAAGTTTAGTTGCTAACAAACAATCCACATTAGCAGATATAGATCAAAAAATTCATGAGGTTGAGGCGCGATTACAGCTGATACAACACAATAAAATGCTTGCTGAAAGCATTTCTGGAACACGTATAGCCCAAGAAACGATCGCATCAGAAACACTTGAAATTGCCGATCTGCACAAAAAAAGTCACTATGCGGCTGAAGCCATACAAGCGGAAATTAATAATTTAACCCGGCAACTGAATGCAACACGCAGACCGGTCGATGCCCAAATTGCTGAGCTGCAAGGCAATAAAACCGAATTGCAGCGGCAAAATAAAAGCCTAACCGTTAATGCCCAATTTAATGGCCGCATAGGCAGCATTCATTTTAAACCCGGCGATCTGGTGGCCGCATTTCAACCAATTATGACTGTAAATAGCGCAACACCCACCAATGTCAAAGGTTTTATTCAGGAAAATATTCTTAACGAAGTTCGCATAGGCCAAACAGTTTGGGTAAAATCAATTACACTTAATCACGATGAGCCCCCCCTTGAAGGTGTTGTGGAAAGCTTAGGCAACCGTATTGTCGAATACCCGGAACGCATTAAAAAAGATCCGTTGATCAATGCTTGGGGCCGGGAAGTCGTGATACGGCTCACAACCAAAAGCTCACTGCTTTTTGGCGAAAAAGTTGATATTTTTTTAAACCAAAAGGAAGCGCCATTTCAATGGTTAGCCTTAATTGGGAAGGTTCATGCCGGAGCTCCAGATGCGCGTAAGGCGACACCCTTAAATGTACTTACTACTGCCAACCCTACTATTAATATGAAAAACATAGAAGCCTCCGCATTGCTGTGGAATCCTAAAGAAAGCCATTATTTATTGCTTAGCGATGAGCAGGATGGAGATAAGCCTGGCATTTTTATATTAGACAAAAATGCCGCGGTAACGGACAAATTAGTCATGCAAGACGACATCTCGATTGATGACCTGGAAAGCATCAGCACCGATGGTGAGTATATTTACGTCAGTAGCTCACTGTCTTATAATAAAAATGATGAATTAAAATCCAAACGTAAAAAACTATTGCGCTTTAAATATCAACATAACCAAGTCAGCACACAACAAGAAATTGATTTGTTTGATGTGTTAACCGCAATCAAAGACCAGCAACCCGAATCTAAAGTAGCCACTTTTTTAACGCAAGCCATGAGTGACCACAGTATTGATATTGAATCGCATTTTGTTAAAGATAATGCTCTGTATCTGGGTTTTAAAGCACCTTTTATGGATGGCTCCTCCGCTGTCATCCTTAAACTGAATAACGTTGAAGCTATTTTTGCAGGTAAAGACACAGCTGCCGAGGTGTGGCAAACCATTGCCTTAAAAGATCCCAACACCGGTGAGCCCACACAATTATCGGATATGGTGTTAGTGGATGATAAGCTGTTCTTGTTAAGTGTGGCACGGACATCGGCAAAAAATAGCTATTTGTGGCGTGTTATGCTTAAAGACAACAGCCTTAAAAACCTGACGCATTTTCCTGATGTTAATGCTGAAGGTATTACCTATCGCCCTGATACAACCTCGCTTGTTGTCGTCTTTGATGAAGGCAAAAACAACATTTCAAAATATCAAAAGCTTACATTAGACGGTGTTGCACAGTAACCATGAATTTAAGGCTATTTTTGATTGCACTGATACTCTTCAGTGCCCTCCCACCTGTATCTGCAACCGAATTACCTGCCATTAACACATTTCTACTGGCGGCACAGACTGAATATGACAATGTTAACGCCACTCGCAAGGGTATTCCTGAGCTCAACGGCTTAAGTTCCTGGATTGAAGAATCCCAGGTTCGCGTGAATGTCGCTGATGAAAACCAACCTGCCGACTTAAACAAAGGCATCTCCGATGTGTACACCAAAACTTACGGCATTCGGGTAAAGCCCAAAGCATGGGGGCAACGGGATGCCGAACAAAAAATTCTGCAACTACGCTCGCACCAGGAAGATGCTCTTTACAATGAATCCTTAAATACCGAATTAAACCGACGTTACAACCTGATACTGGAACTTATTGCACAACGTAACCAGACGGATTTTTTACTGGAATCGGATGCCTTATTGAACAAGCAAGTGCAATTGAATCGCAGCTTGGTTAATAGCACTGAATTTAATGAAGAAAACCTATTGGATGTTGAAATCGCTTTTGAGCAAACCAAAGACCTCGTTGATTTAAATGTGCGCCGGTTGCATGATTTACAAAGCCAATTAAAAATGCCAGCCGACAGCAAAGAAACCTTAATGACGGCAAACAATGCTCTGGATTGGCTAATTTCTGTACCACAAATGTACGGCATCATGTCTCAAGCCATTGAACCCCAGCAGATTCCTGAGGTTATTAAATCTCGCCTGAATTTGGAACAAGCCAAAGCTGAAAACCAACATAAAAAATCCACGCAGCAATTAGGCATAAATTTACTTAGATTTCAGGTGGATGACAGTGATGACCCTAAAAAAGACCTAAAACTGGGTTTTTTGGTAGGCGTGAATATTCCGTTAGGCTCAGAAAATTTTCAAACCACTGAAACCCGCCATGATATGTATGACGCCCATTTTAAGCTCCATGACAGCACGTATACGACCGCACAAGGCCTTGATGAAAAGCGTACCAAAATGAAATGGCTGTTGGAAGAATGGCAAGTAACGCAAAAACAAATGGATAAACTCAACGCCCGTTTAGAAAAAGACTACGCGAAATCCAACCCGCAATTGGCACTGGCCTTACATATTGAACACGCCAAAAAGCTTAAAGAATTATTGGATATACACCAGGAGGCACTCACGCTTTATGTCAGCTACCTGACCATTGCCGGACAATTAACCGCACAGCCACTGCGTAATTGGCTGCATGCCAAAATACCCACATTACAAACGGCGACGCCCCAAAAAATAGCACCTCGCCCACGTACCCAGGGTTAAATCGACGATGTCCAAGATTAATTTACTGCCACCGGTACTGGAACGTTATGAACTGAAATACCAAATTCCCTGGTCTTATGTTGAACCCATCAGTGACTTCATCAGCCTGTATTGCGATTTAGATGCTTTTTCCGTTAAGACCAAGGCAGATAATTATTTTTATAAAGTGGGTAGCTTGTACTTTGACTCCCCGGGCTATGAGTTTTTAAAGCAGCGCATAGGCGGCAAGGAAATACGCTTTAACATGCGTACCCGTTTTTACGGCGATGGCGACAAAGGCCCTTATTTTCTGGAAGTCAAACACCGCACCGGCGCGTCTGGCGTGGTCACCAAATACCGCGCTACGGCAGAAGCACATCAATGGCCTTGTATCTTAACTGACCCTGCATTTCGGCCACCTGAATCTGATGCTCACGATGAAAAAACCAACAAAGAGCTATTTTTACGTTTAGCGACCACTTATGCCATTGAACCGAAAATATTAACTACTTACCGTCGACGGGCTTTTTTTTCTACCATAGACGAATACTCACGGGTGACCATGGATGTCCACATGAAATATCGTGTTCAGGATGACTATAATCTTCTTACCACCTACGGCATGACCCATTATGACAACGAAACTATTTATGCCACCAACACGAAAAGTGGCGATGCCAGCGTAGTGCTGGAACTGAAGTGTCTGGTCGGTGAAGTGCCTTACTGGATGCTGGATTTAATTCGCACCTTTGAACTACAACACAGCGGTTTTTCCAAATATGCCAGCGCCACGCTGGTTTCGCATTTTGATAATGGCGATTGGTTTATGCCACTGGATCGGCAGTCATACTTTGATCTTTTGGATGACTAACGCTGCGGCATAAAATAAACCTCAGCATTTAATGTCTTTTAACAGCTACAAAGCATCCAGCTTGGCATAAGCCAGCATCAGCCACTTAATACCCAGTTGCTTAAAATTAATCTGCACCCGTTCCTGATCACCCGTGCCTTCTGTTTGCAATATCACCCCTTCGCCAAATTTAATATGGCTTACGCGCTGCCCTAAACCGTATTGGCCGGCTGTTTGCAAACTAGCAGATTGAGATTTAATAGCGGTAACCGGACGACTCACCTCGGCACGTAGCCGCACTTCCTGAATACATTCAGCGGGTATCTCACGTAAAAACCGTGACGGCCTGGGGTAGCTTTCGCGCCCGTATAACCGCCGGGATTCTGCATAACTCAAGTACAAATACTGCATCGCACGGGTAATGCCCACATAACACAGGCGGCGCTCTTCCTGTAAACGCCCGACATCATCAAGCGATTGCTGGGACGGAAACAAGCCTTCTTCCAAACCCACCAAAAAAACCAGTTTAAATTCCAGACCTTTGGCTGAATGCAAGGTCATCAATTGTACGCATTCATCAAAATCGTCGGCCTGCATATCGCCAGATTCCAAGGTCGCATACGCCAGGAACATATCCAGCTCACTGAGGTTTTCCATGCCCTCAAGATTACTATCAAAATCAAACAATCGTGCTGCATTGACCAATTCTTTTAAATTTTCTACTTTTTCATCACCCTTATCGGCTTTTTCTTTTTCATGGAATTCAATCAAGCCAGTTTTTTCAATCACCAACTGCACTTTTTCGTAAAGTTCCAAGCCTTCGGCCAGTTGATCCAGGTTTTTAATCAGCTGCGCAAAAGTCAGCAAAGCATTGTTTGCCCGTGCTGCCAAATGCCCCTGATCCAGCAATACCAACATCGCCGACCACATTGATATAGCCAATTCCCGCGCTATAGTGCGCATATCTTCCAGGCTTTTCGCACCGATGCCACGGGTTGGGGTATTGATAACGCGCTCAAATGACGCATCATCATGGCGATTGGCAATCAAGCGTAAATAAGCCAGCGCATTTTTAATTTCCGCCCGCTCAAAAAATCGCAAACCACCATAAACCCTGTAAGGAATAGCGGCGGTCATTAAGCGTTCTTCAAACTGGCGCGATTGCGCATTAGAACGGTACAAAATAGCCACATCGCTATATTTACCCCCGTCATTGAACCAGGATCGGATACGTTCAACCACAAAATAAGCTTCATCCTGCTCATTAAATGCCGCGTATAAAGCAATAGGATCACCATCAGCCGAAGCCGTCCACAGCACTTTACCCATCCGGCCTTCGTTGTTAGCCACTACCGCATTCGCAGCCTTAAGAATCATGCCGGTGGAACGGTAGTTTTGTTCCAGCTTGACCACTTGATGATCTGGATAGTGCTTTTGAAAACTATAGATATTTTCAACTTTTGCACCCCGCCAACCGTAAATAGATTGGTCGTCATCCCCGACCACAAAAATATTATCCTGACCTTGCGTTAATAGCCGCAACCACGCATATTGTATGGTATTGGTATCTTGAAATTCATCAACATGAACCTGATTAAAACGTTGCTGATAAAATCTCAGCACATCAGGATTATCACGCAGTAATTCATAGGCACGCAGCAGTAATTCGCCAAAATCAACTAACCCTGAACGCTCGCACAACGCTTCATAAGCCTGATAAATCTTTAACAGGTTTTGCTCATACAGATCATAACCGGCAACACAATCTTTGGCTCTTATGCCTTCATCTTTCTGGGCATTGATATACCACTGCACTTGCCGAGGCGGCCATTTGTCTTCATCCAGATTTAACGTTGCCAGCAAGCGTTTAATTAACCTTAACTGATCAGCGCTGTCCATTACCTGAAAAGTTTCCGGCAATTTTGCCTGTTTGGCATGGCTACGCAATAAGCGATGCGCGATGCCATGAAAAGTCCCTATCCACATGGCGCGTGAAGAGACATGCAATAAGTTTTCAATTCTGCCGCGCATCTCTTTGGCGGCTTTATTGGTAAAAGTCACCGCCAAAATACTGTGCATTGACACTCCCATTACTTGAATTTGCCAAGCAATACGATGCACCAAAACCCGCGTCTTACCGCTACCTGCACCGGCCAAAACCAGTACCGACTGTGATGGTGTAGTCACTGCCTGGCACTGCGCGTCATTCAAAGTGTTAATAAGGGCTTTCACTCCCTCATTTTTCGCGGCGGTTGTCGCGTTAATATTACTGCTCACGGCTGTTTATACCTCTAAAAATTACCCAAAATAATAAACTTATCGCCTACTTTACCACTAACTATAGCGTCGGGGTACTTCGTTGGTTTGACGCATGTTCAGTTTCCATATATCATTATCAAGTTATGTTATATCGATTACCTGAATATATAGATCCTTTGCAACTTGCCGATAACCGTGGCGAGCTAAAAGGACAAATACCCGTAAGCGAACTGGATCGCTTAAATGATCTGCTGATAGCCGACACCGGCTCTGTGACAGTAGCGCTTTTTTTTGGCCGCGAAGGACGCCTTCCCAAAATTGAAGGTACGCTGGAAACAGAATTAAACCTGTGTTGCCAAAACTGTTTACAAGCTGTAGCCTGGCCTGTTAAACACACCGTAAAACTCGGCATTGTCAAGACCATAGAGCAGGCGGACAGACTACCCGAAGACTTTGAACCCTTGTTAATTACCACTGACACTGTATTTCTCAAAGAAATTATCGAAGACGAATTATTGCTAACTTTGCCTACGTACCCTAAGCACCCCTATGATTGTTTGGCTTTACACAAAGACATTAAAAACAGTGATACAGACACGGGGCAAGCGCATAAAAAAAACCCTTTTTCCATTTTAGCTAACTTAAAAAATACTGGAGATTTAAATGGCAGTACCAAAAAGTAAAATATCACGTTCAAGACGTGGACAACGTCGTTCACACGATGCATTAACCGCAAAAGCATTATCTCAGGATGCCATTACCGGTGAAACACATTTGCGTCATCACATGACCCCGGATGGTTTTTTCAAAGGTCGTCAAATCGTCAACAATACTGACGACGAATAACAATCATTCCTTAGCTTTAGAATGATGGACAGCCGAATCTAACTGATTCGGCGTTTTTAAAATACTTCAGGAGTCATTCGTAAGCGTGAGCCTAACAATTTCTATTGATGCAATGGGCGGGGATTTTGGCCCAGCAGTGACAATACCCGCATCACTGGACTGCTTAAAAGACAACGCAGAACTGACGCTCATTTTGGTGGGTGATGAAACAGTTATCCAGCAACATTTGTCACAACTCCCCCACGACTATCAAGATCGGCTGATCATCCGGCATGCCTCCCAGCGCGTGGAAATGGATGAGTCGCCCTCTAAGGCGTTAAAAAACAAAAAAGATTCATCAATGCGTGTCGCTATCAATCTGGTGCGTGACGGCCAGGCGGATGCCTGTGTCAGCGCAGGTAACACCGGCGCTTTAATGGCTACGGCCCGTTTTGTTTTAAAAATGATACCCGGCGTTGATCGCCCTGCGATTATTTCAACCTTGCCGTCTACCTTAGGCCATACCCATGTCCTTGATCTAGGCGCCAACGTGGATTGCACCGCCGAACATTTGTTTCAGTTTGCCGTCATGGGCAATGAACTGGTCAAGGCCGTTGAAAATATTGAAAATCCAAAAGTGGGTTTGCTCAATATTGGCGAAGAAGATGTCAAAGGTAATGAGCAAGTGAAAGCGGCCGCCAAACTGCTGGAAGGCTCGCATTTAAATTATATCGGCTATGTAGAAGGCAATTCTCTCAACGCCGGTACTATTGCCGTTGACTTGATTGTCGCTGACGGCTTTGTCGGCAATGTTGCGCTTAAATCCATAGAAGGCGCCGCTAAAATGATCAGTACCGCATTGAAAGCGGCATTTTCAAAAAACTTGTTGACCAAATTGGTCGGATTAATTGCCTATCCTGTGCTGAAATCTTTTAAAAACCGTATAGATCCACGACTATACAATGGCGCCAGTTTTCTAGGCTTGCGCGGGTTGGTGATTAAAAGCCACGGTGGCGCTGACAGCTTGGCGTTTAAAACCGCCATAAAACTAGCTGAAATTGAAATTAAAAAAGACGTGATACGCAAAATTAGCGAACAAATTGAAAAAACCTTGGCGATAAGGAAAATCGCATGAAGCGTTATGCACGAGTTATCGGCACGGGGGGTTACTTGCCGGAAGAAGTTCGCACCAATGAGCACATTTCGCAAATGGTCGACACCTCTGACAGCTGGATTTTTGAGCGCACCGGCATCAAAAGCCGCCGGATTGCAGCATCCCATGAGACAGCATCCAGCATGGCCGAAGCCGCTGCCAGACAAGCGATTGCCGCCGCTCAAATCGATCCTGAACAGATTGATATGATTATTGTTACCACGGGCACACCCGATCGTGTTTACCCGAGTACAGGATGCCTGTTACAAAAACGCTTGGGCATTAAAAACTGTGTTGCCTTTGATGTACAAGCGGCATGCTCTGGCGCTATCTTTGCCTTAAGCATTGCTGACCAATATATTAAATCCGGTGCCGCACAAAAAATCCTGGTGGTCGGCACTGAGCTGTGCTCGCGGATTACCGACTGGACAGATCGCGGTACTTGCATTTTATTCGGTGATGGTGCTGGCGCAGTTTTGCTGGAAGCCACTGATAAACCCGGCATTCTTTCAACTCATATTCATTCCGACGGTGAATATGAAGATCTACTCTATTGTCCAAATCCTCAAGCAGCAGTCCCTGAAAATTCCGATGCAGCGGGTTTTATTCAAATGCGCGGCAACGAAGTGTTTAAAGTGGCTGTTAACACCTTAGGTCGTATTGTGGATGAAACATTGGAAGCCAATAATTTGCAAAAATCGGATGTTGATTGGTTAGTGCCTCACCAAGCAAATATTCGTATTCTCGCTGCTACCGCTAAAAAATTAAACATGTCGATGGATCAGGTTATTGTGACGATTGAAGGCCAAGGTAACACTTCGTCTGCATCAGTGCTGCTCGCCTTTGACGAAGGCGTGCGTGATGGCCGTATACAACGCGGGCAAATTGTATTATTGGAAGCCTTTGGCGCAGGTTTTACCTGGGGTTCCGCCCTAATCAGATATTAATCAAACTCATGACCCAAATACTCAATAATCTAGCCTTCCTCTTCCCTGGCCAAGGATCCCAGTCTGTCGGCATGATAACAGAGCTGGCCAATAGCCATCCTGAAGTGCGTCAGCTTTTTGCTGTCGCCTCCGATGTTTTAGGCAAAGATCTGTGGCAACTCGTTTCAGAGGGCCCTGCGGAAGAACTGAATCAAACCCATAACACCCAACCTGCCCTATTAGCGGCTGGCGTTGCCCTATGGCAAGTCTGGTGCAAACAAAGCACACTCCGTCCCGCCTGGTTTGTAGGCCATAGCCTGGGTGAATATACGGCATTAGTGTGTGCAAACGCCCTGTCTTTTGAAGACGGCATCAAGCTGGTTGCACAACGGGGATTGTTGATGCAGGAAGCCGTGCCCGCTGGCATCGGTGCCATGGCGGCTATTTTAGGGCTGGATGACACACAAGTCATCGAAATTTGCGTAATAGCCGCTGAAAACGAAGTGGTTTCTGCCGTTAACTTTAATTCGCCCGGACAAGTGGTTATTGCCGGTAATGTCGCCGCCGTTGAACGCGCCATGCTTGCCGTTAAAGCTGCTGGCGCTAAACGTGCTGTGCTTTTACCCGTGAGCGTGCCGTCGCATTGTGCCTTAATGCTGCCTGCGGCAGAGAAGCTGGATAGCTATCTACAAAACACCGCCTTTCGTACCCCTGAAATTCAGTTGGTACACAATGTCGATGTCGCTACCCACAGCGACCCTGCAAGCATTCGCCTAGCATTAAAACAACAGCTTTATCAACCGGTTCGCTGGGTTGACAGCATTAAATTTATGTCCGAACAAGGTGTGAACCGCTTTGTTGAATGTGGCCCTGGCAAAGTGTTGATTGGCCTTAATAAACGCATCGTCAAAGAAGCCGAACACTTCACTTTTTATGATACTGACACCTTAAACAATGTAATGGAGCAACTTAATGACTAAGCAAGTCGCTTTAGTAACCGGCGCTAGCCGTGGCATAGGCCGAGCAATCGCCGAAAAATTGGCCACTGACGGTTTTTATGTAGTGGGTACCGCCACTTCTGACGGCGGCGCCGAGGCAATCTCAACGTATTTAGGCGACAACGGCACCGGTTTAAAGCTGGATGTTTCAAATCCTGAATCGATTGCCCAAGTCATCAAAACCATTACCGATAGCGTTGGTACACCGACAGTATTGGTCAATAATGCCGGCATCACCCGCGATAACTTACTCCTGCGCATGAAAGACGATGAATGGGATGATATTATCAATACCAATTTAACATCGGTGTTCCGTATGAGCAAAGCCGTGCTGCGCGGCATGATGAAAGCCAAGACCGGACGAATTATTAATATTTCATCTGTTGTCGGTGCAACCGGCAACGCAGGTCAGGCTAACTATGCAGCGGCTAAAGCCGGCATGGTGGGTTTTAGCAAATCCATGGCCAAAGAAGTCGGCTCCCGTAATATTACTGTCAATACGGTAGCACCCGGGTTTATTGATACCGATATGACCAAAGAGCTCAGTGATGACATTAAAAACACGCTGTTAGCGTCCATTCCGTTGGCTCGATTGGGGCAGGCACAAGAAATTGCCCACGCGGTTTCTTTTTTAGCCTCTGAAGGCGCTGCTTACATAACAGGTGAAACCCTGCATGTAAACGGTGGTATGTTCATGGCTTAATATTGTGACATTATTGCAATATCAAGTATAATTCCCCCGCCGCCTGGGATTGCCAGAGACGGGGTTTCTAGTAAAACTAATTACAATACCCTTGTGAGTATCACGCTAACCACTGATTGAGCTTACATTGTTTGAGGATAATAATTATGAGTAATGTTGAAGAACGAGTAAAAAAGATTGTTTCAGAGCAATTAGGCGTAAAACCAGAAGAAATGTCTAATGAGTCCTCTTTTGTTGACGATCTTGGTGCTGATTCACTGGATACCGTTGAACTTGTCATGGCTCTTGAAGAAGAATTTGAATGTGAAATTCCAGACGACGAGGCTGAAAAGATAACCACAGTTCAAGAAGCTATTGATTACGTAAAGGCTCACGTTTCTTAAGCTGAATTAGTAGTGGATGAAATTTTTTCATCCACTATTATGTAACACCCTCTTTATCATTCTCTTTTATTTGTTTTTCCTACGGTACACTACATTGAGTAAACGTCGAGTTGTAATAACTGGATTGGGGGCAATCACCCCACTGGCTAATACGGTTGCAGAAACTTGGGATGGTATTATCAATGGCAAAAGCGGAATAAGCGCAATAGACTCCTTTGATATTTCTCCTTTCGCAAGCACCTTTGGTGGTGTTATCAGAAATCTGGATATTAACCAATACATTCCTGATAAAGACGCCAAACGTATGGATGGTTTTATCCACTACGGTATTGCAGCAGGCTGTCAGGCGATTGACGACTCCGGCATTGAAGTCACCGAAGCCAATGCCGAGCGTATTGGTGTGGCTATAGGGGCAGGTATTGGCGGCATTACCGGCATTGAAGAATGTTATGCCACTTATGAAAAAGGTGGCCCACGCAGAATTTCCCCATTTTTTGTACCTGGCAATATTATCAACATGATTTCGGGTAATTTGTCGATCAAATACGGCTTAAAAGGCCCGAATTTCGCGATTGTTACTGCCTGTGCAACGGGAACCCATAATATTGGCGATGCCATGCGCATGATCCAATACGGCGACGCCGACGTTATGGTTGCAGGCGGCGCAGAACGCTGCACATCATCACCTACCGCAATGGGTGGTTTTGCCTCAGCCAAAGCCTTGTCACGCCGTAATAATGATCCGCAAGCGGCAAGCAGGCCTTGGGATAAAGATCGGGATGGCTTTGTATTAAGTGATGGCGCAGGGGTTGTGGTGCTAGAAGAACTCGAGCATGCTAAAGCCCGTGGTGCACAAATTTATGCCGAAGTCATTGGTTACGCCATGAGTGGCGATGCTTACCACATGACCAGCCCTGCCCCAGGCGGTGAAGGTGCAGCACGTTGTATGCGCAATGCCTTGCGTGATGCGGGGCTCAATGCAGACGCTATTGATTACATCAATGCGCACGGCACCTCAACACCTGCTGGCGATATTGGCGAAACACAGGCCATGAAAGCGGCCTTAGGTGAACACGCTTATAAAGTTGCCGTCAGTTCAACAAAATCCATGCTCGGCCACATGTTGGGCGCAGCGGGTGGTATTGAAGCAGTATTGTCGGTATTAAGTATTCAAGACCAGGTTGCACCACCGACTATTAATTTGGACAATCCAGATCCTGAATGCGATTTGGACTATGTACCCAATGTCGCCAGAAATATGAAAATAGATATTGCCATGTCCAATTCCTTTGGCTTTGGTGGTACTAACGGAACGTTAATATTTAAACGTTACCTCTAATGCTCAACCCCTCTGCTCGCCATGATTCTGGTAAACGGTGAATACAAGACACATATTCCAGTTACCGATCGTGGCTTTCAGTATGGCGATGGATTATTTGAAACCATAGAAGTTAGGCGCGGACAAGCCGTATTTCTCGACCAACATATAAATCGCCTGTATCAAGGCTGTTTAAAGCTACACATCCCCGCCCCTAGCCTTGAAGTTCTGCGTTTTGAAATAACAGCATTGTGCAACAAATTCAACACATCCCCGGAAAATACGGGGGACTGCATCCTTAAAATCATCATCACCCGAGGTTCTGGCGGACGAGGCTACCGTCAACCCGACAGCATTGAACCTACCCGCATCATCAGCGTGCATCCCTGGCCTCATTACCCTCAAGACTATGCCAAGCAAGGTATTAGCGCGCGTATTTGCCAAACCCGTGTTGGTTTAAATCCATTATTAGCAGGTATTAAACACTTAAATCGTCTGGAACAGGTGATGGCGCGTGCCGAATGGCACGATCCTGATATCCAGGAAGGTTTTATGCTGGATATTAACGGGCATATTATCGAAGGCACCATGAGCAATATTTTCTTTGTTAAAGACGGGACGTTACATACGCCGATATTGTGTCATTCCGGTATTGCTGGCATTATTCGTGGCATTATTATTGAGCTGGCTCACCGCAACCACCTTGCTATATCGGAACATTTATTTTTTACAGAGGTGTTATTGTCAGCTGATGAAATTTTCATTACCAACTCCATCATCGGTATATGGCCGGTCAAACAACTTGAAACACATTCCTATCCAATAGGTTCGTTAACCCAACAACTGCAAATTTGGCTGGATCAATTCAAAAAACAACAGGACGACCATGCGTTATAAAATTTTAGTGGGCCTATTACTGCTGTTAACCATTACGGGTACATGGTCCTGGACGACCTACCAAAATGCAAGGCAGGCGCAGGTAATTCCAGGTGAGCAAATCACTATCGAAATAAAAAAAGGTGATTCTTTTGACACGATAACCCGTAAATTAATCGCCAAAAATGTCAATATTACACCCCTGTGGTTTAAAATTATTGCCTTGCAACAAAAAGCGACTACAAAAATTAAAATCGGTGAATACGACCTTAAAGGTGGCATGACAGTACCGGAACTGTTGGCCGTACTGGTAACAGGAAAACCGCGGCAGTATTCCATCACGTTCCCTGAAGGTTGGGCATTTAAAGAAATTTTGCAGGAAATCGCTAAAAACCCCAATCTTGAACACACCTTGGCTGATAACACAATCGATTACCCTAACTTAATGTCGACATTAGGCGCGACGACCCAGCATCCTGAAGGATTATTTTTTCCTGATACCTATTTCTTTGAAAAAAATACCACCGATATTGCTTTGCTCAAGCGTGCTTACGATAGAATGCAAATTGTATTGGCTGAAGAATGGAATAATAAAGCAGCCGATTTGCCGCTAAAATCGCCGTATGAAGCGCTGATTCTTGCCTCCATCGTCGAAAAAGAAACCGGTGCAAAAACTGAAAGACCAACGATTGCCGGTGTTTTTACCCGCAGGCTTAAAACAGGTATGATGCTGCAAACCGATCCAACCGTCATCTACGGTATGGGCGATAATTATAAAGGTAATATAACCCTTAAAGACCTACATACCGCAACGCTTTATAATACCTACACCATAAAAGGCCTGCCGCCTACGCCGATTGCTTTACCTGGTCGTGATGCCATAGCGGCGGCTCTGCACCCTGAAGCCGGTGACAGTTTGTATTTTGTAGCGCGTAGCGATAATTCAGGTACACATATTTTTTCAGCATCGCTAAAAGACCATAATTCAGCGGTAGATACTCACCAAAGGAACAAAAATTGACTGTGCTACCTGGGAAATTTATCACTTTTGAAGGCGGCGAAGGGCTCGGTAAAACCACCAATCTTCCCTTTATACAAGATTATCTACAACGCCGTAACATTAAGGTTGTCAGCACCCGTGAACCCGGCGGCACGCCACTTGCGGAAAAAATACGCCAGTTACTGCTTAATACCGAGGGTGAAAACCTCTCCGAACACACCGAGTTATTGCTAATGTTCGCCGCACGCTCGCAGCATATCACGCACGTTATCAAACCCGCTTTAGCACAAGGCCACTGGGTATTATGTGATCGCTTTACCGATGCCAGCTATGCTTATCAAGGCGGAGGACGTGGCATAAACACAGATACCATCGCCTGGCTGGAACAGTGTGTACAAGGTGAATTAAGACCGCATTTAACGTTATTATTTGACGCTCCTGTAGAAGTCGGCATGACGCGTGCAGCGCAAAGAGGCGGAAAAGCAGATCGTTTTGAAGCAGAAAAACTCAATTTTTTTGAACAGGTGAGACAAGCTTACTTAACACGCGCCCAGCAAGATGCTAAACGTATCAAAATCATTGATGCACAGCAATCGTTATTAGCAGTGCAACAAGCACTTATTACAATAATTGACGAACTGCTACCAACATGAATACATCAATGCCAATATTACCTTGGCAACAGCAAAACTGGGCGCATTTACAGCGTTATGTGCAGCAAAATCGCATCCCACAAGCGTTACTGTTTATGGGTAATAAGGGTCTTGGCAAGCAGCAATTAGCCGATCAATATGCTGCTGCTCTGCTGTGCAAAACAACTGACAATGATGGCCGCGCTTGCGGACACTGCCAAAGTTGCTTATTGATTAACGCGGGAACACACCCTGATCTTTTGCACGTTGTACCTGAAGAAACCGGAAAAAATATCACCATTGCCCAGATTCGAAATTTAATAGTCAAGCTGAGTTTAAAACCTCAATTTGAACGCTATCGGATGGTAATTATCAACCCTGCTGATGCAATGAATAACGCCGCCGCGAATGCCTTTCTGAAGTGTTTGGAAGAACCTAACGAGCGTACCTGTATGATTTTGATTACCGATAAGCCCAGTCGTTTACCGGCCACCATTATCAGTCGCTGTCAAAAACTCACTATTACAGCGCCCGATAAATCCACCCTGCTGGACTGGTTAAAACAAAATAACATCCACGATGATCTTGACGTATTATGCAATTTGACTAAAGGTGCGCCATTACTTGCGCAACAGGTTGTTACCGATCAACATATTCCCATTCGCAGCGAATGCTTTAAGCAATGGACAGCAATCGCAAAACGCCAAAATCATCCGGTAATCGTTGCTGAACAATGGCTTGGTGCACCGGAATCTGCGTTATTATTTTGGTTAATCAGCTGGGTAATGGACTTAATAAAATGCGTTTATTCGGTTCAACCCGAATATTTATACAATCCGGATTTAAGTAAAGCCTTGCAAGAACTTGCAGGACAACTAGAATTAAGAGGTCTGTATAGCTTATATGATTTGCTGCTTCTCAGCCAACAACGCATAACTACGCAAATTAACAAACAATTACTGCTGGAAGAAATTTTAATCAGCTGGTCAAATCTTAATCTTAAATAGAAGCAACTATGGCAGAACAAACACCCAGACAAGGCATTCTATCCCTTGCAATAAAAGACAAAAGCACCCTATACGCTGCTTACATGCCTTTTGTGGCCAACGGCGGGTTATTTATCCCCACCAGCCGAGACTATGAGATGGGCCAAGAGGTCTTTATGTTACTTAACCTCATGGAAGAACCCGAACGCTTACCGATTGCCGGTAAAATTATTTGGAAGACACCGGTAGGTTCAGGCAGTTATCGTGCCTGCGGTGTAGGCGTCCAATTTAGCGACCAAGACGGAGGGATGGCGCGTAATAAAATAGAAAACTATTTGGCTGGCGCACTGACTTCCGACCGTTCCACCCACACTATGTAACTTATTGAACTTATAATGCTTATAGACTCTCATTGCCATCTGGATCGTATTGATCTGGCGCCTTACCAAAATGATTTTTCATGCTTCATGGACGAAGCCACCCACAGCAAAATTGAACACTTGCTGTGCATTGCGATTGATCTTGAAAATTATCCCGCCATGCTGGATTTAATTGACGGTTTCCCGCAAATATCGGCAACCGTTGGCGTACACCCTAATACTCAGGATTGCCATGATCCTAGCGTTGATGAGCTGGTTGGTTTAGGACAAAATAAACGGGTGATTGGCATAGGAGAAACCGGACTGGATTATTTTCGTAGTGAGGGCGATTTAGAGTGGCAACAGCAACGCTTTAGAAACCATATCCGTGCGGCTAAACTACTAAAAAAACCGCTTATTATCCATACCCGCGAAGCCAAAGAAGATACCTTAAGAATTCTTGCTGAAGAAAATGCCGGTGAAGTGGGCGGTATCATTCATTGTTTTACCGAAGACTGGGCGTTTGCCCAAAAAGCCATGGATTTGAATTTTTATATTTCTTTTTCCGGTATTGTCACGTTTAACAATGCCAAAGAAATTAAAGACACGGCAAAAAGAATGCCGGCAGATCGTTTTTTAATTGAAACGGACTCGCCGTATTTGGCACCTGTACCGTTTCGAGGCAGAACCAACTATCCTACCTATGTGCGCTATGTTGCTGAACATATTGCAGAACTACGCGGCACTACAGTGAATAAAATCGCGGATTTATCCACTGAGAATTTTTATACCTTGTTTAAGTTTAACTAATTATTTTAGCTACCAAGACGGGACACTTTAAAAAGCCGTTCGTGGTGAAATTGTCGAACCATGAACAACAAACCCTTCGACAAGCTAAGCGCGAACGGATGTCCCGTCTTAAATTGGTAGCCATTCATTAGCTTATATCGCCGCATTTAGGAATAATGTTAAATCATTAATCCCTAACCGGCGCTGGAGCCAGCACCACACGTGAACCATTAGACTCAGCACCGCTGACAACACCGGCCGCCTCCATTTCTTCAATCATGGTCGCCGCACGGTTATAACCAATTTTAAATTTGCGTTGAACACTGGATATAGACGCTTTACGGGTCTCGGTAACAAAAGCCACCGCCTGATCATATAACGACTCGCCTTCCGAACCACCACCGCTAAAACTACCACCCGCACTAAAACCGTCATTACTGTCAGAGGCTTCACGGGTAATAGCTTCCAGATAATTAGGTGGCGCAGTTTGTTTTAAAAACTCAACCACGCGGTGAACTTCATGGTCATCAACAAACGCACCATGCGCGCGTATGGGTATACTCGTCCCCGAAGGCAAAAACAACATATCACCGTTACCCAATAAAGCTTCCGCACCGCCCTGATCCAAAATAGTACGTGAATCAATACGCGATGACACCTGAAAGGAAATACGCGTTGGTACGTTAGCTTTAATCAAGCCAGTTAACACATCTACTGATGGCCGCTGTGTGGCCAATATTAAATGTATCCCGGCGGCTCTGGCCTTTTGCGCTAAACGGGCAATCAGCTCTTCCACTTTTTTACCAACAATCATCATCATATCGGCTAATTCGTCGATGACAATAACAATGCTGGGTAATGTTGATAAAGTAGGGTAATCCTCGCCATCTTCTAACGGGTTAACCATTTGAAACATGGGATCGCGGATCGCTTCACCGCGTGCTGCCGCTTCTTCAATTAAAACATTAAAACCGGCCAGATTTCTAACGCCCATTTTGGACATCAGCTTATAACGCCGTTCCATTTCGCCCACTGCCCAGCGCAAGGCATTACTGGCCTCTTTCATATCAGTAACGACAGGCGTTAACAAATGCGGAATACCTTCATACACCGATAATTCCAACATTTTCGGGTCTATCATAATCATACGCACTTGTTCTGGCGTAGCCTTATACAGCAAGCTCAAAATCATGGTATTAATAGCGACGGATTTACCAGAACCGGTAGTACCGGCAACCAGCGCATGGGGCATCTTGCTCAGATCAGCCACCATCGGTATACCAGAAATATCTTTGCCCATCGCCAACGTTAACAACGATTTTGCTTTTTCAAACGGTGCAGAAACCAACAATTCGCGCAAAGTCACCATTTCCCGCTCGCGATTAGGGATTTCCAGACCCACAACCGATTTGCCCGGAATAATCTCAACGATACGTACACTGGTTACCAACAACGCCCGCGCCAAATCCTTAGACAAGGTACTGATTCTACTAACCTTAACGCCTGCGGCAGGCTGTAATTCAAACCGGGTAATCACAGGTCCTGGATGAAAACCCACCACGGTTACTGCTACATTAAAATCGGCAAGAATAGCCTCAACCAAACGCGACATATCCTCAAGTTCAGCTTGTGTATAGCCTTTAACGCGGGTATCGCGATGGTCCAGCAACTCCAGGGAAGGCAATACCGACTGACCATCATTAAATTTGGCCCGAACCGGATTTTTTAAAGGCTTAACACCGCTGTTTTTTTCTATGGTCACTTTTGTTGCGACGGCTGCTGTCGATTTAGCGACCAATTTTTCCACAAACTGCTCAACACGCGGCGGGGTAATGGTCGACAGTATTGACATTTTTGGGCTGGCTTTTTTTGCCGGTTTTTCTTGTTTAACCGGAGGTGGTGTGGCACGAACAGGCATTTGTAAATGCTGCTGCCAAAACGTTTTAGCGGCGCCACCACCGGTACGACACACCGATAAAGAATATCGGCCAATAAAATCAATGAACATAACCCAGGATAACCCTGTCGTCATGGTCACACCGGCTAACAATATGACAATAAGCAGTAAAGTTGCACCCGAGTTGCCGAGTAAAATTAACAAGGCATCACCAACTTCACGTCCGATGATTCCGCCGGTGCTGTCAGGTAGCTCTATACCTATGCGCAGAAAATACAAGGATAACAACGCGGTTGCCGCGATAATCGAGATTAGCGATCCTAGCCAAGGCAATGCCAACCAGATATTTCCCTTGGTTTTTTTATTTTGCTTATACAGCAGGTAGCCATGCCAAAAAAACAACACCGGAAACAAATACGCTACCAATCCAAAAAAACTAAGGCAAAAATCAGCCAGCCACGCACCCAACACTCCGCCCGCATTACGAACGATTTGCGTGCTGCCACTGTGTGTCCAGCCGGCATCCTCAATATTAAAACTGACCAAAGAAATCAAAAAAAACACCGCGCCGGCCACAAGACCAAACACAGCAACTTCGCGTAAACCACGAAACGTTTTTTCTTCCATTACGGCTGACATACTACAACCCAAAAATTAATTAACATTAGAAACATGATTATAGATCAATAATAATATATTTCACATTAAGGTTAAAAATCGACGCCCAATAATAACATCTAGTTTACGCCGACCGATAACAAACATTACATATTGATTTTTTCTGAGCCGGCACTGTCCATTTTTAATGCACTGGCGTTACAATGCGTTACTTCGATACCTTAGCTATTTTTAGCATTAAAATAACATGACAACAACTAACGTGCTTTTCGTCTGCATGGGTAATATTTGCAGATCCCCTACCGCCGAAGGTGTCTTTGCCAAACTCATTAAAGACCACCATGTTGACCAACATTTTATGATTGATTCAGCAGGCACACATGCCTACCACATTGGGGATGCACCGGATTTGCGTTCCCAAAAAGCCGCCAGTGATCGAGATGTTATCCTAAGCCATTTGCGCGCCCGAAAAGTCAACCGAGATGATTTTGAAAAATTCGATTTTATTCTGGCAATGGATGCCGAAAACCATGCTAATTTGCTGGCACTTTGCCCAGAACCTCATAAAAATAAAGTCCAATACTTTCTTGATTATGCACCGCAATTGGGCACGCGCGAAGTGCCTGACCCTTACTACGGCGGCAAATACGGCTTTGAAAAAGTCCTTGATATGATTGAAGCAGCTTCTTTGGGATTTTTAGCCCACGTAAAAAAAACAACTCGTGTAAAATAAATCCACCTCCGGCGAGCACAGAGAACACTATGGCAATCATTACAACTACAGCAAATTACCGCGACGGCGAAACCTTATTAGAGGCGCTTGTTGCCTACGATGATTCCTTGACCGATTACCGACCTGCGGTGCTAATCCACCCTACCTGGTCTGGCCGTGATGGTTTTGTCGCTAAAAAAGCCATACAGATTGCCGAACTGGGTTACGTGGGCATTGCTGTTGATCTCTATGGTAAAGGTGTTTTAGGATCTAGCCCTGAAGAAAACGCTGCGCTGATGCAACCTTTTATAGACGATAGATTGCTACTGAAACGACGGCTCATGGCCGCCTACCGCAACGCAAAAATAATGCCATGGGTAGATGGCCACGCTATGGCCGCTATCGGATTTTGTTTTGGCGGCTTATGCGCCCTGGATTTGGCTCGCTCCGGCATTGATATCAAAGGGGTAGTGAGTTTTCACGGTATGTTGCACGCACCGGATGACATCAAAACCCAGCCTATTAAAGCCAAAGTCCTGGTACTACACGGCAATGACGACCCACTTGCACCCCGTGAGGATGTTACCGCATTTGAACAGGAAATGACCGCAGCCGATGCTGATTGGCAATTACACGCCTATGGCAATACCGGCCATGCCTTTACTAATCCGGCACTGAATGACCGGGACAGTGGCTTTTATTTCCAGGCCAATGCTAATAGACGCTCCTGGTTGGCCATGCAAAATTTCTTGGCGGAAGTGTTTTCCTGATTTATTCCGTAGATATTGCATCTCTACTCATGAATCATTTTGATGCGTAACTTGCCATAACGGTAATAGAACGACTCTGCAAGATTGCTCAAATGCTGCGCCTAAAAGAGCATCTAGGTCGGTCACCGCGCCATATAAACGCTTAAGTGCTAGCTCATGAGGTTGATTAATGGCTTTAGCCAGTTGCGCCTTAGCCTTTTCCAACGCTTGCTCATCGGCATTAGCGCTGAATTTACTGGCTTGCTGTACGTAAGCTAAGGCCGCTTCTACAAAAAAAACATCAGGACGTTGCAGACCTTGCTGATAAAGATCAATCAACACTTCTAAGTAACTGTCTTGACAATATTCGGGCAACAACACAATATCGTCATCGGCACTGAGCAAAATCGTGGTTTGTGGCTGCAATCGATTGATAATTAAATGATGTAAGACTGCGCCCATAAAATCTTTACCTTTCAAGGCGGCGTAGCGGTAAAACAAACTGCCATTTTCGTAGCCATTGCCCAGTGTACCCACTAGACGATAATCGCCTACATTAATGTCAACCGGTACATCATCGACTTTTTCACCCAGTTGCAGCGCATTGATGCGCCCAACAAACTTATCGATAATATCGCCTTGCCGCTGCGCTTCCAACTCACCCATTACACCCGATAACCAGCGCCCTTGTGCTTGCAACTTAGTTACCGATAACAATTTGCCTTGCAGGCCTTGCTTTATACCCTGATTCAAACTGCCGTATTTATCCAGCGTATCCAGTACAAAATCCTCGCTTTCTTCCGGCTCAGACTCGATGCCATTCAAACGCACAGCTAATTGCCGTTGCACAAAAAATCGCTGTGGATGCTGAAAAAACCGGAATACATCAGTCAGCTCAATGACATTTTCTTCAGGGGTTATTAATGCGCCTTGCCACCATACGGCACGATCGGCTCTAGGCTGAGACAAGGCAAGCGCTGTAGCACAATCGGCTTCTGAAAAACTGTATACATCGCCCTCACCTTTAAAATAGCGCGCCGAAAACGCATGCAAAGGATGGTCAACAACAAGATCAGCAAGTTGATAACTATCGCGTAACACCTCCAGTAACTCGCTAACGACAATAGCCGGTGCAATACGATTATTGTGTTTAATCGATTGCCCAACATAAGTAATAATTAGCTGCTGCCTTGCCGACAATATAATATCCAAAAATTGATAACGATCCTCAGATCGCTGTAAGTTATCGCCTTTGCGGGTGTGTTGTGCGATTAAATCGAAGGTGGGGCGCTGATCGATACGGGGAAAATCACCTTCATTCATACCCAACAAAGCCATCACTTTAAACGGAATGCCGCGTATAGATTGCAACGAACAAAACGTTAGTTGTCCACGTAAAAAGCCGCTCCCTGCATCACGCTGCGACAGCGTATTCAGGCGATCTTGCAACCAGGCAATAACCACCTGCACATCAACGCATTCATGATGCACGCTCGCCAGTGCGGATAATTCCAGCAAACAGTCATTAAGTGGTTGACGCTCACTCACTTCAGATGCCATCAATAACTGATCAGCGTAGCCATACAACACAGCGCCCCAATCGGCCAATGCCATCGACTGCTTAAGCTGACTACTGGCATCAAACAGCAACTGTAAAAAATCATGCAGCCCACCTAAAGCCTGTGCCGACGAGCCTTCAATGTCTTTATAAGGCAATATTCCATCAACAAATTCACTGTCCTCGCCCAGCGCATAGCCCATTAACAACCTATCCAACGTTGCCTGCCAGGTGTTTTCAGCACAGGCGAACACGCCCAGTTCCTGCTTGTGTTCAGCGGATTGCCCCCAACGCACGCGGGTATCTTGCAACCAGTGCTTAATTAAGTCCAGATCGCTATCAGATAGATCAAAGCCCGGATAAATTATGGGCCGCTCCAATAAATCCAGCACAGCTTTCCAACCAAACCGACCCTGACTTAACTGCAAAAAATCAATAAAGGCATTAAACGCATGATGAGCTAACGATGCGCTATCAGCGACAATATGTTGAATATCGCCAAATACCGCAGAAATAAACGGCGCATAGTGCTTAATATCCGGCGACATGACAATAATGTCACGCAGCTCCAAGGCGGCATCTTGCTCCAAACATTTAAGCAACTGATTTTTTAACACCTCCACTTCACGCATCCGCGAATGGCAGGCATGAATACAGATAGAATCATCTTTAGCGAGCTTTTGTGCGCAGTACGCGGGGCTCAAAATATCGTTTTGTAACTGCTGCAAAATATTTTTGGTACTTTCTGTGTTTGTGCTATTGCCTAACTCATTGTTAAGCAAACCCCGTTCTAACAACATCTCCTGAAATTCATAACCTTGCTGACCCAAGCTAGTTAACAAAGGATGTTGCAAATGCCGCAAACTATGGGCTTGATCAGCTACATTCGACATTGGGTTGAACAAGAAAAAATGCAGCGGGCAATGACGGGATAAGGCTTGAAAAAAATCCAGCATGACCGGTGCCAGATGATGAATGCCGAAAATAAAAATGCGTTCCGGTAAGTGCGGAGTAAATTTTCCTGCTTCAGCATCATTAAGCTTGGCGATAACATTGCGCCATAACATGCCTTTATCTTGCTCGCCTAGCTGTACCGAAATACGTTGCCAAAGCGCCTTTTGCCAGCGCTCGGTTTCATTGTCATACAGCAATTGGTTTTGTTGCCATGCAGCCATCATATCCGGGCGCAATATTTGATATTGATCAAAAATCTGTGCCAGTTTACGCGCCAATTGATAACGTTTTAACGCGGTATTTTCGCCAGCTAAATACTGGGTTATTGCGTTAAATTGGCTTCCGTGAAGATCATCACGTAATAGGTTTTCAATACGCCACAACAGGGCATCGCGATCAAATACAGCATCATTTAAGCGGCTGTTTATTTTTTGGACCATCGTATTAAAGAATTTATCACCCACTAAAAACTGATAATTTCCCCATACCTTCAACTGGCTGGCCAGTTGTTGCGATAACCAGCGTTCCATACTTGGCTGCTGAACCAGGAACACTTCTTTTTCAAAAAGTGATGATAAGGGCTGATCTTTAATTACCGTGACTAAATTGGCCAACAGCGTTTCAGTTTTATGGGAACTATAGAGAGAAAACATAGAGTTTGGGCACAGTTAATTAGCCCAACATGATACGTCATTCAATCGAGTAAGGTTTATTATCCTGAAAAAACCGTGGGTACATTTTTGCAATGTAGTGGGACACGGTGGCTCTTTAAGGTAATTCCGAAAAGCAAAACAACTTAGTGTGCATTATTGTGTTTTAGCGGGTAGCCAAAAATATTTTGAAATATCATGGCCAGTCATTATTTTTCGGTTATAATCATAACCCAAGGGGGCGACATGGCTTCGACGTGGGTAGCAAAACCTTGAGTGCATGCCGAGGACTGTACACCTCGTAAAATCTACAGAAAAAAAGTATTCGCAAATGACGAAAACTACTCAATGGCATTAGCTGCTTAAACACAGCACCATTCCTTTGACCATCTGTGCTTATGCGGGTGGAGTTCTTAAGCCTTAGGGTAGCGGAACGCTCAGAGGTCATATACATAAGATCGCGCTGAAATCTGTCCGGTGTGGATGCGCAAAAACCTTACGGAATCGCTGGTGATTTTCTTGGCTCGTCGGGTAGTCATCGGTTAAACTAAAAGAACGAGATAAGCATGTAGACCTTGTGGCAGAGTGCTTGCGGACGCGGGTTCAATTCCCGCCGCCTCCACCAAATGAAGATTCGAAGAGATTCAACGAAGTACAAAAACCCTTTCAGCTTCTGGCTTTAAGGGTTTTTTTATGTCCAATGAAGTACAACGATATTCGTTTACATCCAATATTATTGACGGTATAAATGACGGTACAACCTCCCCCACTACAACCTTATACCGTCATGAGCATAACCGATACCGCCATAAAGAACGCTAAACCCACTGATAAACAATACAAACTGACAGATAACAACGGCATGTATTTATTGGTACATCCGAACGGATCAAAATACTTTCGGCTGGATTACCGCTTTGACGGCAATCGAAAAACATTGGCCTTGGGTGTCTATCCAGACGTTACTTTAAAACAAGCCCGTGAAAAACTTGATACCGTCAAAAAACAAATTGCTGACGGTATAGACCCAAGCGAGAACCGGAAAGCCGTTAAATCATCGAAAGCAGCCAGCGCAACAAACAGCTTTGAAGTAATAGCCCGTGAATGGGGATTGAAGAAAGTTGATACATGGGCGGATAAGAACAACCGATCAAAGCGCATGTTAGAACGGAACATTTTCCCGTGGCTTGGCAATACACCCATTACCGATATTAATCCTATGGCCATATTGGAGTGCTTAAGACGTGTTGAAGATCGGGGCACTATTGAGACAGCGCACAGGGTTTTACAGATCGTGGGGCAGGTTTTCAGGTACGCGGTGGCCACTGGCAGAACCGAACGGGACATTACACCGGATTTAAAAGGCGC
>NZ_JAYTLQ010000043.1:0-2247 GCF_043729335.1 Crenothrix sp.
TGATGCCGCTGTTGGTCGATGAAGTTTTACTGAATAAACCGGGGTTAGCAATTGGCATTATAAATCGACTATTTCCAGTAGAATGGCATCTGCCTATTCTTTATATTACTGTTATTTTGATTGTCAGTTTACTATTGAGAATCATCGCTATCATATTTAACATCATTCAGGCCCGGCACTTTACCAGCATTTCTAAAGACATTATTTTTCGCATCCGCAAAAATCTGATCGGACATTTACAAACCATTTCCATGTCTGAATACGAGAGTCTTGGCACAGGTGCGGTGGTTACTCATCTGGTCAAAGACCTAGATACGATTGATACATTTATCGGCACTACCGCCAGCAAGCTACTGGTAGCCAGCCTGACCATCATTGGTACAGCAGTTATTTTATTATGGATGCACTGGCAGTTAGGGTTATTTATCATGCTGTTAAATCCCGTGGTGATTTATTTCACTCGTGTGGTCGGTTCTCGCGTCAAAGATCTTAAATACAAGGAAAACTCAGCTTATGAAGTCTTTCAGCAGTCGTTAACCGAAACACTGGAAGCAATTCATCAAATTCGCGCCAGCAACCGCGAACAACATTACTGTCAACAACTGATCGACTCTGCCCGATCCGTGAAAGAGTATTCAACTGCTTTTGCCTGGAAAAGTGACGCGGCGTCACGTTTAAGTTTTTTGGTATTTCTGTTCGGGTTTGATATTTTTCGTGCCAGTGCCATG
This sequence comes from Crenothrix sp., assembly GCF_043729335.1. Lineage (NCBI taxonomy): Bacteria > Pseudomonadati > Pseudomonadota > Gammaproteobacteria > Methylococcales > Crenotrichaceae > Crenothrix > Crenothrix sp. The sequence continues at coordinate 729 of NZ_JAYTLQ010000043.1, forward strand.
CTGATGGTGTTTTATTCTGATCTTAGTATCGGTCAAATGCTAGCAGTTTTCGGCTATCTTTGGTTTATGATGGCACCCGTACAGGAAATCCTGGGCATTCAATATGCTTTTTATGCCGCTAAAGCCGCATTAGGACGTATTAACAGATTGAATGAGCTGAAACAGGAGCCACATTATCCGCATCTTGAAAATCCGTTTCTGAACAAAAAAACCGTCGCTATTCGTGTCGATAATTTACACTTCAGTTACGGTGAAGAAAAAGTACTAAACGGTATACAGTTAAAAATTAAAGCCGGAGAAAAGGTGGCCCTGGTCGGCGCTAGCGGAGGCGGCAAGTCCACCTTGATACAAGCCCTTATTGGACTCTACCCACCAGACGAGGGCCAAATTTACTTTGATAACGTTCCCATCGAACGCATAGGCTTAGAAGTGGTCAGAGAAAATGTAGTGACTGTGTTGCAACATCCGGTTCTATTTAATGATACTATCCGCGCCAATCTCACTTTGGGTAAGCCCGCTAGCGACGCTGTATTGTGGAATGCACTGGCAATAGCGCAATTGGCAGATGCGGTTAAGGATTTGAAAAGCGGTTTAGATACCGTCGTCGGTCGCTTGGGCATGAGGCTTTCTGGTGGTCAACGGCAAAGAATGGCTATCGCTCGCATGATTGTTGCCAATCCAAAAGTGGTAATATTGGACGAGGCAACTTCGGCACTGGATAGCGAAACAGAGCATGATTTACACGCGGCACTCGCTACTTTTTTAAAAGGCCGGACTACCCTTATTATTGCTCATCGTTTGAGTGCCGTTAAACAGGCCGATCATGTTTACGTTTTTGAGCAAGGTAAAATCTGTGAACAAGGACGACATGAAACGTTAATCAGCCAAAATGGCCTTTATGCCAAACTTTATGGCGAATATCAATAATGCAGGTACAAGGTACAAGGTACAAAATCAATCCTCTTGAACCTTTCACCTTTTACCTTGAACCTTGAACCTAAATAATTATGACTGAACTTTACGATTTACATTGTCATTCAACTGCCTCTGATGGTGCATTATCACCAACAGAATTAGTGCAGCGTGCGCATCAGCACGGCGTAACCTCGCTGGCGTTAACTGATCACGACACCACAGCCGGTCTTACAGAAGCACAGTTGTGTGCTGCAACAACAGGTGTGAAGTTAATAACGGGCATAGAGCTTTCTACAAATTGGCAAGATAAATGTTTCCACGTAGTGGGGCTGGGCATAGAACCAACTTATGCACCTTTGGCTGAAGCGACCTGCAACTTACAAAGCACTCGCCTGGAACGCGCCGAAAAAATTGCCTTAAAATTGGAGAAAAAACGCATCCCGGGCGCATTGGAAGCAGTCAAAAAAGCGGCTGGTGATGGCATGATTACCCGCACCCATTTTGCCGATTTCCTGGTGTCACAAAATCATGTATCTACCCAGCAAGAAGCGTTTGACCGTTATCTGGCAAAAGGCAAATCCGCCTATGTGTCTACTTCCTGGGC
>NZ_JAYTLQ010000044.1:0-18511 GCF_043729335.1 Crenothrix sp.
GAGCCTGTCGAAGGACTTGTGGTTCATGGTTCGACAAGCTCACCACGAACGGTTTTTTAAAATATCTGACTGACAAAATAAGATTGACTGAGTACTAGGATATTTCATACGGCGATAGTTATAGTTTATAACGCTAGCCGGTTACCGCATCTCAGGGATTTAGAGCGAAGCTCAGTTGATTTCTTTTTTTTCTATGTTGCCGGCTTTATCAATGGAGACATCCCATAGTTTGCCGGAAGATTCCAGGGTGACATCAAATTCTTCGCCAACGCCATTAGGGTTTACGATTAAGAAGGCTTCTTTGATAGAATATTCGGGAAATACTTTTTTAAGATTTTCTCTGCTGGTTGCAAACATCAGGTCATCAGGGGCAATATTAATGCCGGAGACATGGTAATTGCCGTTGGCTCTATAGATATCCATTGCGTTAGCACCATTTTCTTTCACACGTACTTCGATAACATCCTGGCCAAAATGTTTGGTAGTTTCAGCGGTAATATCAGTTGCTTTAGGGTGCTTTTTATTGAGATGCTGCATTATTTTTTCGGGTATCGCGTCTTTACTCATCACTTCTGCATAAGCTGATATTGAGCACACTGTTAATACTAAAAAACTTAATTTTATAAAATAGTGTCGCATTGTCGTGTTTACCTGAGAGTCATTATTAGTAGGGTGTGGTTATAACTGTTTTAAAACCCGTGCTTATTGTACATGGGTTTTCTCGACACTTCGTGTTTATATTACAAACTGTTGCGGGGTTTTACGCCATGAATTGGTCGGTTTATATCATCTTGTGCCATGATGATTCTTTATATACGGGCATTACTACCGATGTTACCCGGCGCTATGAACAACACGCTACGCAGCAAGGTGCCAAGTATTTTCGGGGCAGATTGCCCAGACAACTGGTTTATACCGAGAGTGATCACACCCGCAGTTCTGCAAGCCAGCGTGAGTATGCGATTAAAAAGCTTAGCAGGGTACAGAAGTTACAGTTGATTGCATCAAGCGATAGCCGAATATCAGCGGATGCAAGATTTAGGCTATTTACTTGAGCCCATTCCACCCAAATCAAAACGCTGTATCTGCCTTTAATAACGTTTTTTGACAAGATAAGGAAATAATTAATTCACCAGCATACGGGACAAAGGATTGTCGGTAGCTATGGGGCTTTGTTGGCTGTCGACCATGGCACATTGCTCAATAATCGTCGCAATGTGTTTGATTTGTTGGCTATGTTGCTTGTCGATAACGCTAACTGCATCAATTACTTCGCCATCAATCAGGGTAATAGCAGTGTCCAGGCCTTTCTTTAAGCCATTGAGTACGCTTTTTTCCAGCGACGGTTTAAGCTGTCTTCGGATAAACCAGGGGGCTAACCAACTGATGATGACCAGCAAGGAGCTGTGTACAGCAAAATCGATGCCTAGATATTCCACATCGGTCATATTGCTTTGGTAATAGCCCACAAATACCTGATACGCTACCCAGCTGATTGATAATAACGGCAAGACAAATTCCAAAACCCGCATCAGCTTTAAAAAGCCGCGCTGCAAAGCATTGCCAGGGTTGGCTAAGGCTTGCCTAACCGCCAGTTCACTTTGGGTTTGCACTATTTTTGGGGCTTTCTCACGGACTAAAGCCAATTCTTTTTTAAACGGTGTAGCAGGAAGTCCAAGTTGATCGGTGTTATGAATGAATTGATCGAGTGCGTCAGAAAACCGTGCCTGAGCCCATTCATCCCATAAAGCCAGTTCGGCTTTTTCTGCTGTATTAGTAGCTGAATTGCTAATTAAATGCCCCGCATGTTCAGCATAATAAGTAGCGAGTTTTTTAATAGGCCAATCGAAACCTTGTTGCAATAGGTTTGTAGTTTGTTCCCACTGCTTATGCCAAATTTCCGGCGCTTGCTGAAAGATTTTTGTCGAGCCTAATGCCTGAATGCTTTGTTGCAATTTTTGCTTCAACTCATCTTTGCGAACCTGCATACTTCTTTGCTTAAGCTGTTTTACGGTATTGGCGTTGGCCAGCGAGGTTATTGTGGTGTGCAGTGCATCAAATTCATCTGGCTGACTGCTGTCGGCGCAGATTGTTTTAAAAATAATAGGTTCCACAAAACCGGCTTTGCCTAATTGCTGCTTGAAATCTTCGTACTGTTCGCTTTGGCCACGATCCCATTGGTTTAGTACAAACAACCAGGCATGACGGTTGCCTTCTGATAATAATAAACGCCAGGCTTTTTCGTCACGGTAGCGTTCTGGGCTGACCACATAAATCAGCACATCAATCTGCGGTAGCCATTCCAAAACCAGATGTTTGTTACTTTGTTCGGTGCTGTCAAAATCCGGCATATCAATCCAGATAATATCTTTTTTTGATTCATCATCATGCTGGGCGATGGTGATGCGATCTATCGGTAATTTTTCGGGTAGGTTATTGATGGTCACGCTTTGATGATGGTATAGCGTGACTTCGCGGGAAGTGGGTCGCTCTACGCCGGTTTTGGCAACGGATTTTTTTGCCAGTCTATTGAGCAAAGAACTTTTACCCACCCCGGTGCCGCCCATAAAAGCCACAATCAGCGGTCTGGCCGTGTTATGGTTAAATAACGAGTCTGGGGTTCTGGCATCAAATTCCGACAGCTGTTCGGCGCAATGGCTGTTAATCCAGCCTAATGCACTGGCCTGTGCTGCCCATTGTTTGGTTTTTTCGACTAAATCAGAGTAATCGGAAGCCATGTCTCTTTTCTGTAAGTTGCGTTTCAGCCGCTTGCAGCTGGTTGAGAGAAATATTGAAATGATCGGGAGCTGATAATTGCTCAGGCAGTGCTAGCAGTTTTTTGCGCAAGGTATCGTCAAATAAGCTCTGTTTGACAGTAGCCAGCTGATTTTTTTTCAGCTCTACTTCCAGTCGAGTTATATAACTGCCGATGGCGCTTTCCGTCAGTAATGAGGTGACTGCCAGCATGGCCGGTGCAATGATTAAATCGTGCAGGCCAATGCCACCGGTGTGTAATGTTAAAGCAATGACCGCAGCATCGGTAGTGGCACGCGTGGCTCGCAGGCTATTTAACACCATCGGTTGGTCTTGTAATTTAATATATAAGCGCTTGGCGGTGGCTTCAATATCATCTTGAAAATTAATATGGTAGTTTTGCGCTGCGCTGGCAAATTGCTCCATAAGGGCAGGGCGCTGCGCACGCAGTAAAACACTGCATTCTTTCCACCAGCTTGTTTGTTTGCTGTGCTCAGTTTTTTCTAGAATTTTATCCGCCATCTGAATGAGCGTGTGTTCGCAAATCTGGTTTAATAGCGCAACTTCCTGACTGGTATCGGCAATATGCAGTTTTTTGCGTCCCAGTCGTATTAGTTTTTTTAGCGGCCAGGTCAATATTTTACGGGTATTGGCGAGCAGGCTAGCTAATCCGGGAATTTCCAGCAGATTTAATAACTCTGCCATGGCCAATTGAAAGGTTTCGTAATGATGAGGATGGTTAAGAAAGTCGCGCTGATAGTTATCTACTGCTAAAACCAACACTTGATCAACTAAATTTTGCCAGTCTGTTAATGATTGATGCTCTGAAACTACCGGTTCTAGCCAGCTTGGCCAGTATTTTTGTAATAATTCGGTTTCAAAACGGTCGTGTTTTTTTAAATTAACCTTAGTGGCCAATTGTTGGATGAGTGCTTGTTGTGCCTGTGGCCAAACGGGCTGGCTGTCTTTTTGATAATACAGCGGCACCACGTCCGGAAAAGCATCGCTTCTGGCTTGTTGCCATTTTTGTTGCAAGGAATTAATCAGCAACGATTCAGAGCCTTCGCTGAGTTTGTTTAAGCAAATAAGCGTCGGCTGATGCAAGTATTCCAGTGTGGACATCAGTTCCCATACCGATTGGTCTGCATATTTTTCTTTGCTGACCACTAAAATGACAATATCCGCTAGCGCAATGGTGCGGATAACGCCTTCGCGGTAAGTGGATGAGTCAATGGAATCAAAGTCCGGTGTATCCCATAATACGCTGTGGGGTAAATAACTGGAAATACCGGAACTTTCGGCTAATGAATAACAATCGTGGCGATCTTTGCTTAGTTGCCAATGCTGTAATTGCTGAAAACGGCCAAAATAACGCTGTAAGCCAGTGCAATCCATTAGTTTTACGCTGTTACAAAAACCATGTGGATGCACCGTGTAACCGGCTAAAGGGCTTACGCCGGTGGCCGTTGTATTGAGCAATACATTAACTAATGAGCTTTTGCCGGCTTGAGTGGGGCCCACAACGGCAATTTGCAACGGGTTTTTAGGTTCGGTATCAATCAGTTCGCCTTTGCGGATAAAGGCTTCAGCGAGTAATAATTGATCCATACGCTGCTGATAAATCGTTTTAGTTGACTCATCGCTTAGTTGCGTTATAACAGACTGGTAGCGCCCTTTTAATAATTGGATAAAGTCCAGCATAAAAAATTAGCTTAGGTTTATAATTGGCCACCATTCTACTGCGTTTGGTGACCCGGCGTTACATTCAATTATAATTAACAATACCATAAGATGGACAGGTACATAACTTAGAGGTTAAATTTATGAAGAAACTACCCACGCTGTTACTCATCTTGAGTTGCGCTGCTTTAATGGCCTGTGGTAAAGGACAAGAAATCAGTGGTCATAGTATCAAAACTGCTTATCGATCGGTTAAATCCATTAAAGAAAAACTGCCGCCCGAAAACCGCATGGAGTTTCAGGTGTCTTTTTGGACTATCCGTGATGCTAACAAAGAGGACGAGGCGTTTTTGGATGCGGTAGATGGAAAAAATCCGATAGAGATTGTTGAAACGGCTAAAGGAATTTACCAACAGCGCAAAGCGGCCGGTTTTCAGGCTTATGATAAGTATTCTAGCTGGGAAGAAATGATTTCTGAATTTGGTAAACAACGACTTGGCCAGGATAAGCGCAAGGGCAGCACAAAAGATGAAGCCGGTGGTCAAGGTGACAATGTTTTGTATAAATTACAATAATCCGTTCTTAATTAAATATTTTTAGCTCAACCATTCCTATAGCATTGCGCCCTTAAATGGGTGCGTCCCATATTGATGGGTAAAACTTCACACTATTTGGTAGTGCACAGTACTTGTGTGCTACCCAAATTAAAATATCATGTAGCCTAATAATTGTTGGGCTATTCATGGTAACTAATACTCAAAAAGTGTAATCCTTCCCTACCTATGTATATAGAAGCATGTCGCGTGTTTTTATATGCAATATCCGAAAAATACCCCTAGCATATCTCTAAATAGTGAGATATAGATGATAGCCGTCTCTGTAATAGTGCTTGTCGATACTTCTATAGCTTAATTTTCTTAAAGTGACATTTATTTTCATAACGTGACGTACTTCTCATTAATTGCTCATTTTTAGGTGTTTTCGTGAGACCCCCCTGATTTAATTTGCCTGATTTAATTTGCCTGATTTAATTTGTACGTTTTCCAATATTTTTTAAAACGTTGACTATACTTTTTTCGTAATAGTAGTGCAGGAGTCTAAGCACTATTTATTCTGGTAGTGAACACTTTAAAGTTATTAATAAAGTTTTAGGTAATGATTAATGATTTTATTGCAGTAGCTTGCAGTCCAGATGAAAGCACAGTTAATTTTAGGGGATATTTAAGGTAAAAAAATGAAAATAAAATTAAACGATAGTTTTACAAAATACAGATTAATAGCGCCCTTTCTTTATTTAATGCTGGTTGTTCATAATGGCTATGCAGCAGATGAACAGGCAAAAATATCCGAGAGTGGTAAAAAAGCAGCGCCTTTGCTTGTAACGCTTAGCAGTCAAAAAGTGCAGATTGGCAATGATGGTAAAGAGATTTTTTCGAACGCTGACAAAGTCAAACCTGGAGATCTGGTGCAATATACCGCTGTTTACCGTAATCGAGGCAATAGTAGTATTACTGGGCTTAATGCCTCATTACCGATTCCTTTTGGAATGGGCTATGTTGAAAAATCGGCGCGACCTGCGTCCGCTCTTGCTACCGCTGATGGCACTAAGTTTGAAGCGGAACCTTTGATGCAAACTATCAAAGACAAAGACGGTAACGAAAAACAGGTCGCAGTACCTTACTCCGGATACCAGAGCTTGCGCTGGGAAATCGGCGAGCTGGAAGCGGGCAAAAAATTCGAAGTCAGCGCACGGATGCGAGTCAATTCACTGTCTAAATCACCCGCAGAATTAGTAGTAAAAAAATCCGCAGTTCCGGCAGCTACTGCCTGGAAACCCTATTAACCTAATAAGCCCTAATTATTAAGGAGGAATAACACCGTAGTATCTTTCAATAAAGTTTAAGTCCCCATTTGACTGGCCAAGCACTGGGAAATCTTGTGTTTGTAGATTTACCCGTCTTCATTGCCATTAGTTACCCGCCAACGCCCTCTTTTCTCTATTAATGGAGAAAGGCAGGGGCTCGGTCTTAACTTAGTGGCAATAAGGCGCTAGGCAGACCTGTGTCTGACATAACGGGAAAGCGCATTATTTTAGGAGTTAGAAGGTTGAAGGGATTTTTGTTTTACAGCAATAAATGAAGTTAGCAGTACCCTTTTTTAATCAATAGGAATTAAAGTTTATGACACATAAAATATATGGCCCACCACTACGGTTGTGGGATTTCGTCTCTCGGCTCATTAGCGGGAGTTTTGCAGCTTTTTGGCTTATATTGCTCTTTTCCACAAGTAGCGCACAGGCCGCCCAAACACCTTTTTTAACAGAAATTAGCAACAGTGCTGCGGCAACTTATCTTGATGCGGCGGGCGTGCCACGCTCGGTCACTTCAAATACGGTTGTTACAGTAGTCCAACAAGTAGCCAGTGTCACGCTGAATACAGATACGGCACATAGAGTGTCTCCAGGTACTGAAGTCACCTATCCTGTTACATTAGCCAATACAGGTAATGGCCCAGATAGCTTTACCCTGACTCAACAGTCAAGCACGGGTGCTTTAAGTCTTACGACTGCCGTTTTCTATGCCGATCTCAATGGCGATGGTGTGGCGGATAACAATACTCCGATAACTACAACACCTGTGTTGCAGGCTGGCGAAGTGTTTAATTTTGTGGTCTCCGCGTCTGCGCCAATTAGTGCTACGACTGGCCAAATTAATACATTGGTAGTCAAAGGTACTTCTGTATTTGCTTCAGCCGCATCCGATATAGTGACTGAAACGACTACCGTAACCAATAACGCTGTTGTTAACACTACTAAAGCGATGAGCGCAACCACCGGCGCGCCGGGCACAAGTGGTTATACAGTGTCTTTGGCTTATACCAACACCGGTAATGCTCCTACACCAGTAACCTTGACCGACGTATTGCCTGCAGGTATGACATATGCTGCAAACTCAGGACGTTGGAGTGTGACAGGTGCGACCGTTCTGACCGATGGCACAGGCGTTGATTTACAAGGCAGCAGTCCGACTATCAACTACACCACATCAGGTCAAACTGTTACTGGCGTTGTTAGTGCAGTGGCTCCTGGCCAAACAGGTACATTGACATTCAATGTTAATATTAATGCACTCCCATTAGCCGCTGGCCCTTTGAATAACACAGCTAGCACTACCTACAATGATGGTGCAACACCTGTTACGGTAAATACCAACACCGTTACGTTTACAGTGACTGAAGTAGCTTCTCTTACGCTGGCTGGCCATACTATTGCCAGTGCGCCACAAGGCAGTGTAGTGACGTTTGATAACTTGCTGACCAATACGGGTAACGCTACCGATACGTTTGATATCACGGTGCCCACTAATGGTTTTCCTGCAGGCAGCAGTTATGCGCTGTACCAAACAGGTGGCTCAGTGCCGCTGACAGACACCAATGGTAATGGTATCGTCGATACTGGACCTGTTGCTGTAAATGGTACTTTCCATGTAGTCGTAAAGGTTACGCTGGCACCAGGTGCTACAGCGGGTGGCCCCTTTACCTTGACAAAAACCGCAACGTCTACAAACACTCCAACGGTATTTGTTAGTGCAAACGATGTTTTGACTGCAATTAGTGCTAATTCGGTGGATTTAACCAACAACTCAGCAGGGGCAGCAGCCCCCGGTAATGGCCCAGGTCCTGAAGGATCCGCTGTCACCAGCAATAACGCACTGCCAGGTACCACTACAACGTTCGTTCTGTATGCCAATAACACAGGGCCAACAACTGATACCTATAACCTGGCTGCCAGTACGGATTCATCGTTTGCAGCGTTAAATTTACCAACAGACTGGACAGTTATTTTCCATGAAGGCTCTGCTACTGGCCCTGTTGTCACTAACACCGGCACTATAGCTCCAGCCGCCAGTAAAGCAATATACGCTGTAGTGTCGATTCCTGCTGGTCAGGCGGCGATACCTGCAGGTCAGGCTATTTACTTCCGTGCATTGTCGCCTACCACAGGTGCAGTGGATATTAAGCACGATGAAGTGAAGATTACTACCACTCGTACTTTGTCGCTTATTTCACCTAACACCGGACAAGTAGCTGCCGGCAGTTCTGTGGTTTATATACACAATTTAACCAACACAGGTAATGTCTCTGAGGCTATTTCCCTTACGCTTGCCGCTAAACCTGGCTTTACCTCAGTACTTTATATCGATGCTAACAATAACGGCATTATTGATCCCACTGAGTTGCCTGTTCTGACGACAGATGCACTAGCAGATAAAACCCTGGCTCCAGGCGAGTTTGTGCAATTGCTTGTTAAAGTGACAGCAGATGGTGGGTTGGCTATTGGCGCTCTGGATACCACAACACTGACTGCAACGTCCACATCAGGTACGGTTAATGGCGTAGTAGCACCAACTGTTGTAAAGGTTATAGATACCACGACTGTAGTTGACGGCAGCATAGTGTTGCTTAAAGAGCAAGCTCTGGATGCGGCTTGTGACGGTGGCGAGACAGTATTTACCACTGGAACCATTACCACAGGCGCGGTTCCGGGTGCTTGTATCGTTTACCGCATAACGGCAACCAATAGTGGCACAGTTAATGTCACTAATTTGCTGATTACCGATAACACACCGGTATTCACCAAGTACGATAGCTCAACACCAGCGGCTACCACAGTGGGTAGCATTAATCCCCCAGCTCCAGCTAATGGAGCAGCGGGAACCATTACCGCAGACGTAGGCACACTTACGCCTTCTAAATCAACTGTACTTACTTTTGGAGTGAAGATTGACTGATAAATAGCTAACTAAGTCGGAGGGTAAACAGCGCAATCGTTTACCCTCCGACGCGGTTGCCTTTATTTTTGCAAGTTGTCTTAAGGGAATGCTTGCAAAAGCAAAGGGAGATACCAGTATGACCAATCCATATCGCATTAAAAACCTTATTTGCAAACAGAAAAACCTCGATATCTATGTTGTTGGCCGTGCCATATTGCACCCACTAACAGATATTTTTAACCCCTCTATTTATTTTTATTCTGGAACATGAAATTTATAAAGATTCAGTACAGCCCAGGACAAAAAACAAAAATGTTGTGTGGCGTTTGGCAACTAGTAATTATTCTGGCAGTTGGGCTCTTTTGTGTGAGCTATTCATCTTTGGCTGTTTCGGCATCAGCTGTTTTGAAAACAATAGAGACTATTTCCAATCAGGCCATCGAAAATCACACCGACAAGAGCACAGCGGCGGTGAGAACTGCTCAATCAAATATAGTGTCGGCCATCGTTACAGAGCCCCCCCCCCCTGAAATTAAAGTAGAAAAAACCTCTTTAGTTCCGGTTCCTGTTAACGGATACCGTAACACTTATGACATTGCTTATACAGTAAAAATAAGCAATATTGGCACAGTGCCGGCACATTTTATCCGTTTGGTGGATAATCTCAACTGCACGTTCCGCACCTATGAGAATCCAGCGCCAGTCACCACCTGGTCACTGACTCAAAAGCCGAAGCTTGTATCAGGGCTATTACGGATTAATCCAAATTACACCGGTGATGCACCTTGTCCATCGGGGGTATCTAGCTACGATACAAATACTAAAGTACAAATGGTAGATGGCAGCGTAGACCTATTACCTACTGAATCGGCCACTATTGAATATAGCGTGCGTGTTACCTTGTTACCGGGCTTGTCGCGGGCTAAACACGAATTTAAGAATGTCGTTATTGGCGCTAGCATGAAGGGCCCTACTTCCCAATCAGGCCGTATACTCAGCTCATCTGCTTCAACCCCCTCTGTTCCGGTTGATCCTTCCGGTGTAGTTTACAACTCGGTTACCCGTAAACCCGTGCCCGGTGCAATCGTCGCTCTGGTCAGGGACAGTTGCCCTAAAACACGTGGGCCTATCACCGTGGCTGATATTTTCAATCCTTCCCGTATCGATTATACGTACAATGCAGACGGTAGTGTCAGCATGATTACTCCAACAGATGGGGGATATAGTTTCTTTTTAAATACCGCTGATGACTGTAAATACCATATCGTTGTTACACCCCCTGCTAATTCTGGTCTGATTTCGCCGTCTGTCCGTATACCGGTAAAACCTGGCATTGCGCCTGCGGGTAATGTACAGCTGCAAGCCGGAGCACCCGCTGATGGCGAGGACACCACTTATTACCTTAATTTTCAGATCAGTGTTAATAGCGATGTCTTTAATAACCACATTCCGCTAGATCCTGTGGATAGTATCGGCGAACATCAGCTATTTCTAAATAAGGAAGGCAGCAAGATCTCGGCGGAATTGGGTGACATCATTCCTTATACATTGACTCTCAACAACATCTCTGGGCGGACACTGGATAATGTGCAGATAAACGACGTTTTACCCCGTGGTTTTCGGCTGTTGTCAGGTTCTGCCCGTCTGGGTGGCAAAGCTGTGCCTGATCCTATAGGAACACCAGGCGCACCGCTCAATTTCAATTTGACCGATTTGAATTGGGAAAATGGGCAACAACTAATATTGACCTATCAATTACAAATTGGTGTAGGTGCTGCATTGGATAAAAGTTCGGTCAATCGTGCCCAGGCAGTCAGCGGTCTATTCACCTCAAATCTCAGCTCCTGGGCAGTCACAGTCTCTGGTGGGGTATTTTCTGACGATGCTTACCTAGTGGGTAAAGTTTATCTTGAAGGCTGCCCGTCAGATAAAGTACAGAACAACATGGAAGTGGGCGTTCCGGGCGTGCGCTTGTTAATGGAAGATGGCACGTCGGTAGTAACGGATGTTGAGGGTAAATACAGTTTATATGGTTTGTCACCCATTACCCACGTTCTTAAACTTGATTCCACGACTTTACCAGGAGACGCTAAATTAATTGCTTTGAGCAACCGCAATTCCGGCAAAGGCGACAGCCGTTTTGTTGACCTTAAGAAGGGTGAATTGCACAAGGCTGATTTTGCCGTCAACAGTTGTGATGCTGATGCAGTTGTCGAGGAAGTCAAGAACCGACGTAAGGCTCTGGAAGCCCAGCCCCTTCAAGATGGCGTAGGCATTATAGGTCAGCGCTTCAATCCTGATTATTCCGAAGCTACTGTTTCAGATCGCCGATCGCTGCCAGCTACAGGCGTAATAACGCCTTCAGGCCCACAGGCTATAATCAATATCAACAATAATAATAATGTTGATAATATAAATAAAGGCTCCAGTAATATAGGCAAGATTAATAATGGTGTTTATCAAACAGTTGTGCCTTGGGAGCTCACTCAATCGCTTGCTGCTCAACGGTTGCAGAATGCTAATCCGCAGCGCCCGTCGGTAATAACGCTGGAAGAATTGATTAAGAATTTAAACAACACCCCGGGATTTATTGGCCTTAAGGAGGGTGATACCTTACCGGTAAACGTCGTCAATGTTCAGGTTAAAGGCATGTTGGGGTCAACCTTGCGGCTTAAGGTAAATGGGGAGGAAGAATCTCTACAGCGCGTAGGTAAGAAGTCTAAAGTAGCGGATAAGCAGTTGGAAGCATGGGAATATATCGGCGTTAACTTGCATGAAGGTAAAAATACTTTGGTGCTGGAAGTTGCCGATACCTTTGGTAATGTGCGTAAGAGCGAGGCGATTACTGTGATTGCGCCGGGTCAGGCAGGAGAGCTTAAGATTGATGCACCTGCGACATCACCAGCGGATTCTAAAACACCTGTGAAAATTAAAATCAGTCTGCTTGATGATAACGGCGTGCCGGTAACGGTACGTACCCCCTTAACCCTGGATCTTGATCAGGGAACCTGGGTGGACGAAGACCTCAATCCAAATGAGCCTGGAACGCAAGCTTTTATAACAGGCGGCACTGCCGAATTCAGCATCTTGCCGCCAGGTGCTCCTACAGATGCCATCGTACAGGTGAGTGCTGGCAATCTGCAACAACAAGTTAGAATTGCTTTTCTGCCTGAGCTGCGCCCACTGGTGGGTGCCGGTATCATTGAAGGTGTAGTAAATTTCAGCAAGAGCGGTAAAATCAATGTCAATGCACCTAGGGCTTACGATACTTTCGAGCGTGAATTGCGTAATCTTTCCGTCTCCGGTACCGACGTGCGCGCCACAGGCCGTGCTGCCTTTTTCTTTAAAGGCACGATAAAGGGCAAGTACTTATTGACGGCTTCCTATGACAGCGATAAAAAAACCAATGAGCGTTTATTTAGAGATATTCAGCCGGACAAGTTTTATCCGATCTATGGCGACTCGTCGTTAAAAGGTTTCGATGCACAGTCTACGCAAAGATACTATTTGCGTGTCGACAGAGAAAGATCATATTTGCTCTATGGCGACTTTACCACGACAGACAATAGCAGCATAGATCGCAAACTCAGTCAATACAGCCGTTCGGCTACTGGTTTAAAGGGCCATTATGAGAACGGTAGATTTATGAGCAATGCCTGGGGTAGTTATGACAGTCTGGCGCAAGTGGTCATCGAAATACCGGCTAACGGTACTTCAGGGCCTTACAGGTTGCCGGGAACAGATACGCTGTATGAGAACAGCGAAAAAGTTGAAGTTCTGGTGCGTGATAGAAATCAACCTACGCTTATTATTGAATCCAGACCCATGAGCCGGTTCGTAGACTACTCAATAGACTTGGTGACTAAGGAAATTTTCTTCAAAGGCCCAGTAGCATCGCTGGATGAAAATTTGAACCCACGCACCATTCGTATTACGTATGAATCGACGAAAGGCGGTAAAGATTTCTTTAAAGGCGGTGTGGATGGCCGTATGAAAGTAACAGATAACATAGAATTGGGTGCTTCGTATGCGCGGGATGATAATCCGCAGCAAAAAACCCAAGTTATGGGCGGTACCGCCATTGTTAAATTGGGCGAAAAAACTACCATGGTCGGCGAAGTAGCGAGGACTGTTACCGGTGCGAGTGACGTAAGTCTAAATGGCGGACAAAATAATAGCATAGGCTCTGCAGCCCCAAGTGCACAGGGTTTGAACGGCTTAAATATTCCAGGTTATATAAACCAAAACACGGCAGGTATTGAGGGTGAGGGCTTGGCAGAACGTATTGAGATCCGCCATGAGGGAACCAAGCTTAAAGCCACTGCCCAAATAACCCATGCTGACAAAAATTTTAATAACCCCACCGCCGGTATCAGTAATGGTCGCACTGAAGCAACCGCCAATGCGAGATATAAAATTAACGAACAGGCTAGCTTGGTTGCACAAGGTGTCTATAGCAAAGATAGCCGTACCAAGGGTATGCGGGCAGGTTTATTTGCGGGTATAGAATATGCATTTAACCAACTGATAAGCGCCCAGTTCGGGATGCGGGCCGTACATCAGGATTTAGCGGGTGGACAGCTACAGAGTTTCGGGATAACAACAGGAAGCACCATTACAGGGAATGGTCAGCAATCGGGCTTGGGGGCAGGATCAGGAGGCACGTCCTTTGGGCAGACGCAAGTGGGTTTTGCAATAGCACAGCCACAGGGAAATTCCTTAATAGGTACGCCCAGTGATTTAATTACTGTACGCGGTAAACTCGCTGCTCAATTACCATGGATAAAGGGTGCCGATGTCTACACTGAAGTGGAACAAGATGTATTAGATATCAATAAGCATCTGTTTGCAGTAGGTGCAGGTTATTTAGTAAATGACAAAACCAGGCTTTACGGGCGTTATGAGTTCATCTCATCGTTGAACAGTCCCTTTGCACTCAACTCCACGCAGCAAAACAGCCAAGCTGTCGTAGGTGTCGAAAGTGCGTACTCCAAAAATGGCCGTTTATTTAGTGAATACCGGTTAAGAGATGCCATTAATGGACGGGAAGCTCAGGCCGCTATGGGTTTACGTCAAACCTGGGAGCTGGCCAAAGGTTTAAGGCTTGGTGGCGGCCTTGAAACCACCAAAGCCTTTGCAGGACAACCCGGTAGTGATTCTACAGCCATTACAGCATTGGCGGAATATACCGGCGATCCGCGCTATAAACTTACGGGGAGTCTTGAAGCACGGTTCGCCAGTACCGGCAACTCTTGGTTAAACACCCTAGGTTTGGCGTATAAAATAAACCAGGACTGGAGTATGCTGGCACGCAACGGTTTATCGGTGCAAGAAAACTCATTTGACCACAGCGAATTATGGCGTACCCGTCAACAAATAGGCTTTGCCTGGCGGCAGGTGAACGATAATCGGTGGAATGCGCTCGGACGCTACGAACACCGTATGGAAGAGCAAAAAGGAGGTATTGATCCCTATCGTGAAAAAAGCCATATTGTTTCTACACATATCAATTACCAGCCGCGTAGAGACCTGATTGCTTCCGGGCGTTATGCGGTAAAATGGAGCGACCAAAAGCGCGATAACGTCAATACAAATTCGTTAACTCAATTGATCTACGGAAGAACCACCTGGGACTTTTTACCAGACTGGGATATTTCCTTACAATCTGGCGTACTTAAAGATGAACATGCCATCCAGTTTGGTGCTGGTATGGAATTGGGTTACCAGGCCGTCAACGATTTGTGGGTCTCTGTCGGCTATAACATGCAAGGCTTTGACGGCGGCGACTTAAAAGGGACGGATTACACCGCACAAGGCTTTTATGTGCGGATGCGCTTCAAGTTTGATGAAGGGTTGTTTAACTAAGCCAGCCGTAGGGTATGCACCGTACCTTATGTTGGTGTGGTTTCTATACGGCATACCCACATTCCAGCGTGGTTATGCAAACAGTAATGCGCCAGAGTAATGCAACGCAAGAGCGTGGGTATGATTGAATGGTGTTTGCCTAAGGTATTTTAAAACGTTAGGGATGGGCTTATGAATCCTATTCCTTTCATTAAGTTAACTATAATGTGTAGGGTATGCCATGCGTCCTATGAATGATTGCGAAATACATACGCCATAACCTACAGGGCTAAGTAATTAATGAGGTTCTCTTGAAAACGAGTAATGTTGAATATAACTTTAGCAAGAAGCATGTGGGGGGCAGCGTGTCTGCCATAAATCATCGAAAGGTACGCACAGCGCACCCTACAAGGCTAACAATGTTCGCGCGGACTGTTTTGGCGCTGTTTTTTCTGCTGGCCAGCCCGGCGGCGTGGGCGGCTATCACGTTTGATAACGCGCCGTCTGGCGGCACGGGTGCTGCTGCCGCTAATACAATGGAACTCATTCGGGATACGGCCACTACTGCACCTACCGGACAGTATATCGGCTTGCGTTTTTCGAGTTCTACCCCACTCACCAATGTCTATGCCAAAGCCACGGTTGGCGGCGTAGGATATAGCCTTGATTTGACTGAAGCAGCCAGCCACTTAATTGGTGATTTAAGTACAACCGCTAAAACGTCTTATTGGTATATTAATAAACCCCAAACTACAGCTAACGGCACATTTCAAGTAGAGATATTTGTGGGCGACCCGGCAGCGGGCGGTGTGTCGCAAGGCATTTCTATTACTTATACATTGGGCAGTAATGACGCAGATCAGCCTGCATCCGCCAATAAAATCAGTAGTGTGGTTGTCAATGGTGGAAACCCTATCCAACTGGGCCAAGCTTTCAATGTAGTGATCTGTTACGATGTAGGTTCAATCAATAATATCCTAGTCCAACCGGCTGGATTAGCAAGTTTTGACCCCAATAACCTCCGTTTAGGTAATACTCTGGTAACGCTTTATGGGAGCACCGGTTGTACTGGTACAACCTCTATATTCAGTAACCAATTATATTTTACGGGAGCATTAACTGCTAGCTCTGTGGGTGCCGTCTACACCTTCACAGCCATTGGAACATTTAGCTTAAGTTTGTCACCCTATGTTTCAGCACAGATTGGACAGTATAAATTCAACACCACTACCGCCCCCACTACTGGGTCTAACATCGTTCCAGCCGCAACCAATAAATTAAGCATTTCAAAAGCGGTCAATATTACCAGTAGCCCTGGTGGTACGACGGTAACTTATGCGCTAACCGCTACCAATTCCGGATCAGCGACAGTCTCATTGGATGATTTCGTGGACACCTTGCCCACCAGTCCCGCCGCCGCAACCTACGTAACTGGGAGCAGCACCATTAAAATTGGTGGGGCAGCGGCCGTCGCCCTTGCTAATCCCCTAATTAGGGCACCAGGGGTGTCAACACTGACTTGGACAAACCCAAGCACGGGTTCTACCGCCTTTAACGTACCGGCTGGCGGCAGCATTGTACTGACCTTTCAGGCCGCCATTCCTAATACTGCTGGCGCATACGAAAACCAGGTTATCGGCCATATTGGCACGAATATTATTGGCAGTACGAACACAGTGGGCAGTGCCGCCGCTACCGCCACGACAACGATAGGCGCAGATCATGGTGATGCCCCCACCAGTTTTGGTGATGCGGCAAATGGCGTTAACGCCACGGTATTTTTGGGCAATGTCGCCCCCGATGCCGATACGGCTTTTACCACCTGGCAAGGCCAGACCACCGCCAACGGCGACGACACCACATCTACCGCCGATGAAGGCATTGCCCAATTGCTGTCCAGCGGCAGCGCGAGCTTACCAGTCTTAAGTACGGCGACAACGACCTACAACCTAACCTTGCGCTGCCAAGGCACGGTGACAGCCAATGCAGTCAACGGCTGGATCGATTTTAACCGCAACGGTGTCTTCGACACCGGCGAAGGCGCACAAGGGACGTGTTCAGGAACGGCGGTTGGCAGTACTGTCACGCTGACCTGGGCAAAAACGCCCACCGCGGGGCAAGGCACCATTCCCACAACGTTTACGGCGGGGGCCAGCTATGCCCGTTTCCGTATCGCCAGCATCGCCAGCACATCGCCAACAGCGACAGGCGCAGATGGCGAAACGGAAGATTATCCATTGACGATAGTGCCGCCACCGGCGACCGTCACCGTCAACAAGATCAGTAACGGCGGCGTAGGCACTTTTCCCTTCACTGGCAGCAATGGCCTGCCGACCACGGCTACCAACATCACCACCGTCACGGCAGGTACCAGTGCGACGGTAGCCGCGTTAACCAGCGTACCGTTGACTACATTAAACACTGCAACCACCATCACCGAAGGCACGTTACCCGCAGGTTACGCGTTGACCAGCGCGACTTGTACCGGGCTTAACGGTACGGATGTTGTGACCGTGGACACTGCCACCCGTGTCCTCACCATCCCCGCCACCAGCGTGATAGCAGGTGCGGTCATTAATTGTACCTTCACCAATACCAATCAACCCGTGGTCACTGTCAATAAAATCAGTATCGGTGGCGTAGGCGTTTTCCCTTTTACCGGTACTAATGGCCTGCCGACCACGGCAACCAACATCACCACGGTCACGGCAGGCACCAGTGCGACGGTAGCGGCCTTGACCAGTGTGCCGTTGACTATATTAAACACTGCAACCACCATAACCGAAGGCACGTTACCCGTAGGTTACGCGTTGACCAGCGCGACTTGTACTGGGCTTAATGGTACGGATGTAGTGACCGTGGACACTGCCACCCGTGTCCTCACCATCCCCGCCACCAGTGTGATAGCGGGTGCGGTCATTAATTGTACGTTCACCAATACCAAGCAACCCGTGGTCACTGTCAATAAAATCAGTATCGGCGGCGTAGGCACTTTTCCCTTCACCGGCAGCAATGGCCTACCGACCTCGGTCACCAATATCACCACCGTCACGGCAGGCACCAGCGCGACCATAGCCGCCTTAACCAGTGTACCGTTGACCACCTTAAACACCGCAACCACCATCACTGAAGGCACGTTGCCTGCGGGGTTCGTGTTTACCAGTGCCACTTGTACGGGCCTTAGCGGTACGGACACGGTAACTGTGGACACGGCCACCCGTGTCCTCACCATCCCAGCCACCAGTGTGATTGCCAACGCAGTCATCAACTGTACCTTCACCAACACCAAACCCAGCCTCCCAACAGTCACCTTGACTAAAATCAGTAACGGCGGTGTCGGTGCCTTCACCTTCACCGGCACTAACGGCTGGACTAGCCAAACCATCACCACGGTGATTGCAGGGACGGGAGTGGCGGGTGCAAAGCAAACGCTGACAGCAATCGGAACTAGCACAGACATT
>NZ_JAYTLQ010000045.1:0-7510 GCF_043729335.1 Crenothrix sp.
GAGCGCTTGCATTCCACCAATAATTATTTGTCGCCAGTCGACTATGAAAGGCAGTTTAAAGCGGCTTAACTTTGTGTCCGGAAAAGTGTTGACACATCACTTGGCAAATAAAAATTGCTTGAAGTAGCCGCGTGGGCACATGCTTTTTTGTGCCCACGCGGAACAATACGGTATCGCCTACAACATTTTATGGTTGACTATGTATTGGGAATTTTAAACCTTCACAATCAATAACAAAAATTAACGCGACTGATAATCCCACGCCGCCTTAACACAACGCAACACTTCATAACTGTATTGGCCCTCCAGCTTTTCAAACAAGGGCTTAACGCCAATCCTGTCTTCTTCCGGCAAGCTGATCAGCGTATCTTGTATATATTTTATCTCGGCTTCTGGTACATCCAGTACGTCTGGTAAGGCCAGTTGGCCTTGTGCCAACACCTGCGCCAAATGCCCATAAACAGTGCTTTCTTTTAACCCACGTTGTTTGGCAACGCGCTCTACGTTAAGACCGGCTTTAAATAACTCAAAGGAATCAAGTGCTGTATCGGAAAGAGTGGTATTGATTACCATCTTGGGCACAACCACATTTTTAAACTGATTTAGCACCGCTAAAAATGTGTCGCCGTACAATTCCAGTTTGTGTACGCCAATACCAGATATTTTACCCATTTGTTGCAGTGTGTAAGGCCGCGCTTCCAACATGGCCATTAAAGTCGCGTCATGAAAAATCACGTAAGCAGGCACATCTTGCTTGTCGGCAATTTCGCGGCGTTTTTCGCGCAGGGCATCCCATAAAGCATTGTTTTTATCAAAACGTTGGCCGGAATGCTTGGTTTTTTGTTTGGATTCTACCGGCTGATCTTTACGCAACATCAGGGTTTGTTCACCGCGTAAAATCGGCCGACAGGCATCGGTCAGTCGTAACGCGCCAAAGCTGTCAAAATCGACCGCCACCAAGCCATGGGCAACCAATTGCCGGAACACCGAATGCCATTGCTGTTCGGCCAAATCTTTGCCGATACCAAAAGTGGACAGCTTGTCGTGCCCCGCTTTAACCATACGCTCGGAAGCTTTGCCCAACAATACCTCAATTAAATAATTGCTACCAAAACGCTGCCCGGTACGGTGTATGCACGATAAGGCTTTTTGGGCGGCAACCGTGCCATCAAAGGTATCCACATGATGCAAACAGGTATCGCAATTGCCGCACGGCTGTTCCATAGTATCGCCAAAATAGCGTAACAAAGCCTGACGACGGCAACTGACTTGTTCGCACAGCGCCAGCATGGCATCCAGTTTATGGTATTCAACACGCTTATGGGTTTCATCTGCGGTAGATTGCGCCAGCATGCGCCTTAAGGTGATCACATCCTGCAAGCCATAGGTCATCCAGGCATTGGCGGGTAAGCCATCACGACCGGCACGGCCTGTTTCCTGATAATAGGCTTCCAGGCTTTTCGGTAAATCCAGATGCGCCACAAAACGCACATTGGGTTTGTCTATACCCATGCCAAAGGCAATGGTGGCCACCATGACCAAATTATCGTTCATTAAAAACTCATGCTGGTTTTTAGCACGGATTTTGGCATCCATACCCGCGTGATAGGCGAGGGCTCTAATGCCATTGGCACTCAACCACGCCGCCGTTTCTTCCACTTTTTTGCGAGACAAACAATAGACAATGCCCGAATCACCTGAATGTTCGGTTTGAATAAATGCCATTAATTGCTGACGGGCTTCGCGTTTTTGCACGATGGCATAACGAATATTCGGGCGATCAAAGCTGCTTAAAAACAATCGGGCATGCGTTAAACTCAAACGCAGTTTGATTTCTTCCCGGGTTTTATCGTCAGCGGTGGCGGTTAAGGCAATGCGCGGAATCGTCGGGAAACGTTCGTGCAGCATGGACAATTGTAGATAGTCCACGCGAAAATCATGTCCCCATTGTGAGACGCAATGCGCTTCATCAATGGCAAACAGGGCAATCTGTATGCGTTCAAACAAAGCCAGCGTGTGGGCGGTAGTCAAGCGTTCTGGTGCGATATACAGTAAATCAATTTCGCCATTGATGAGCTGTTGTTCTATACGGCGGTTTTCTTCTTGCGATAACGTCGAATTTAAAAAAGCCGCTTTTACGCCCAATTGCAACAGGGCGCTGACCTGATCTTGCATTAAGGCAATTAACGGCGAAATGACAATGCCCACACCAGGCCGTATTAAGGCAGGGATTTGATAGCATAACGACTTGCCGCCGCCGGTAGGCATTAATACCAAGGCATCCTGGCCTGCGACAAGATGTTCAATTGCCGCTTGTTGATGGCCTCGAAACTGGTCATAACCAAATACGGTTTTAAGTAACCGGTGTGCCTCGTTTAGCAATATAGTCTCCGCGCGTTTTCTCTAAATGCGTTTATAGCTTTATAATAACCGGATTTTACAGGACTTCAGGGAACATTACCTACGCCATGACGCATTCAAACAATACTGTTTTAACACGGCTAAATCAACTTCAGGACAATGGCAGGCAACAGCTGATTTGTGGAGGGCTTAAAGGTATTGAAAAAGAAAGTCTACGCATCGACAAAAATGGTTTGATTGCCCAAACGGAACATCCAAGAGCATTAGGTTCTGCGCTGACGCACCCGTCTATTACCACTGATTATTCCGAAGCCTTGATTGAACTGATCACGCCGCCGTTTGCTGATGTGCGGGATACGCTTAATGCGTTGCAAGATATCCATCAGTTTGTCTATGACCATTTAGATAGCGAAATCCTGCTTAGCAGCAGTATGCCGTGTGGTATTAATGGCGATGACAGCATTCCGATTGCACGTTTCGGGTCGTCTAACATTGGCCGCATGAAGCATATTTACCGTCATGGTTTGTGGCATCGTTACGGCAGAACTATGCAGGCCATTGCCGGTATCCATTTTAATTATTCCGTGCCGGAAGCCTTATGGCCGGTTTTGCATGCCCAAGAACAATCAACGCTAACGCTGGAACAATTTACGTCTGCCAGTTATTTTGGTGTGGTAAGAAATTTTAAAAGAATAGGCTGGATTATTCTGTATTTATTCGGTGCATCGCCTGCCATTTGCAAAAACTTCTTTAAAACGCGGCCCAGTCTTATGGGGCAATTTGAGGAATTTGATAAGGGCACGCTGTACCATCCTTACGCCACTTCGCTGCGCATGAGTGATATTGGTTATAAAAGTAAAAATCAGGGCAATTTAAAAATTGATTACAACTCGCTCACGGGTTATGTCGATAGCCTTTGTAAAGCCATTACCACGCCCTATCCTGAGTATGAAAAAATCGGTGTTTTAGTCGATGGTGAATACCGCCAGCTTAACGCTAATATCCTGCAAATTGAGAACGAATTTTACAGCACCATGCGCCCCAAGCAAATTGCTGAATCCGGCGAAAAACCCACTCTGGCGCTTAAACGGCGCGGTGTGCGTTATGTAGAAATGCGCTCGTTGGATTTGGATGTATTTCAGCACATTGGTATCAGTGAACACACTGCCCGCTTTGTTGAGGCATTACTGTTAACGTGTTTATTAAAAGACAGTCCGCCGTTTACCGAACATGATCATCAGATTAATAATGCTAACCAATTGGCGGTGGCTAACAAAGGTAGACAGCCCGGTTTACTGTTAAGACAAGCCGGTAAACAAGTTCCACTGCAAGATTGGGCGCATGATATTGTCGATTCCATGCTGCCGGTATGCGCTATTCTTGATCAGGGTCTTGCTGACAAACCTTATGAAGCCGCGTTGAATTATCAACGGCAACGGGTAGACAATCCCGATTTAACCGCATCAGCACGGATATTATCGGCTATGCGAGAAACCAACCAACCCTTTGCCCGCTTGGGTTTACAACAATCGGCTGAACATGCGCAATATTTTAAGCAGCAAACCCTTGATAGCGAAACCACTGAAAGATTTAACCAATTGGCTGAGCAATCGCTAGCCAAGCAAAAAGACATCGAAAGCCAACAACAGTTGCCTTTTGATGAGTTTCTTAAACACTATTTTGCCCAAACACAACTATGAACAACATTGATATAGCACAGTTACAAGCGGAACTTAGTGATAAAAATCCACGAATCATTTTAAAAAAAGCCTTGGAGTTATTTGACAACATCGCCATCTCTTTCAGTGGCGCGGAAGATGTAGTGGTGATTGATATGGCGACTAAAATCAGGAAAGATATTCAGGTTTTTTGTCTGGATACTGGGCGCTTACACCCTGAAACCTACCGGTTTATTGAGCAAGTCCGGAAGCACTACAACATAGATATTGAAGTGTTAACGCCGGATCGGGTGCGTTTGGAGGAGCTGGTTAAAAACAAAGGCCTGTTCAGTTTTTATGAAGACGGCCATCATGAATGCTGTGGTATCCGTAAGGTTGAACCGTTACGCCGAAAGCTGGCGCATGTGGATGCCTGGATTACCGGACAACGTAAAGACCAAAGTGTGGATACGCGTCAGGATATTCCTGAAGTGCAGTTGGACAGTGTATTTTCTACCGATGAACACCAATTGTTTAAGTTTAATCCGTTGCTTAACTGGAGTTCTGCTCAGGTTTGGGATCATATCGAGGCTTATCAAGTGCCGTTTAATGAGCTGCACGAACATGGATATATCAGTATAGGTTGTGAGCCTTGTACGCGGCCAGTGCTACCTAATCAGCATGAGCGAGCAGGGCGGTGGTGGTGGGAAGAGGCGACCAAGAAGGAATGCGGCTTGCATGCGGGGAATGTAAGGGGTGGTTTGCAGTCGGAATGATGTCATTGTTTATTGAAGACGAACGGGTTATTCAGTTATCTGAACGGGATTGGGTCTGGTTACTCAAGCGGCTTGAAAATCCACCGCCGCCTAATGCTAAATTGCAGGCTGCAATGGAGCGGTATCAGCAAGCTAATACAACAAGGCAGATTCAGCTTTAAACGACTTCCTTAACCGCCTCTTCCAGAATGCTTTAGTGTATTGGGCTTGCAATAATCAGTGGGCTTAAATTTACCATTGACGGGCAATACATGCAGGTATAGATTAAGGTTTATATTAATAGAGCAAGGTAAACATTATGAGCATCTCCAGTGAAGATATTATCCCTTTTGGTCAGGTGCGTGCTAAGTTTACGCAGTTGGCGGAAAAGGTTCATGCCGGGCAGGAGAAAATTATTACCCGCAATGGCGAAAGTTATATTGCGTTGGTGGCGGCAGAAAAATTGGATTATTACCACCGGCTTGAGCAAGAGCATATTCATTTATTGCTGATGCAGGAAGTGGTGCAAGGTTTGGATGATGTCGAAGCAAACCAGTTGCTTGAGGTATCCAATTTACGCCAAAAGTATGGCCGTTGATTATGCCAATGTCGGCAAACGTTAGAATGACAGCAAATTTTGCACGTAATCTGGATAATATCGAGAGTTATTTTGCACAGCTGGATCAACCTAAGCAGTTTGGCTCCTTATTAGATCAGCTTTTTGACACTATTATTCCCAATCTCCAGCAATTTCCTTTAATGGGCAAGGATTTTCTGGCAGAACTGCCGGGTTCTGTGGAAGGCATAACCACTTTGCAGAAAATTAAAGCCAGGATGTCTGAAAACGCCAGTATTCGGCAGTCCAATTCCAAGAACTTTTTGAACCTGTGGCATTAGATGGTAGTTGTACAGAGAAACGATGCGAATACTAAGCACGAGCAACCGCAAAGTAGTCCGTATGGAGTAAAAAACTATGAGCGCCATTTTTGAAACAAATCATTTTGTCAGTGTAGAAGATTATTTAGCGCAAGAACTCATCACTGAAACCAAACATGAATACATAGACGGCGCTATTTATGCAATGGCCGGTGCGAGTAAAAATCATGAAAGCATTTGCGGCAATGTGTTGGCAGAAATACGCCAGCATCTAAAAAATACACTGTGCCGCCCGTTTGGTTCTGACGTTAAAGTAAAAGCGGGCAACCAATTTTTTTATCCTGACGTGATGGTGGTCTGTGAGGATAAAACCGATAATGCTTACTACACCGAATCACCACTTTTGCTGATTGAAGTGCTTTCTAAATCCACGCGGCGCACCGATGAAACCACTAAGCGCACCGTCTATCAATCCTTGCCTAGCGTGATGGAATATGTATTGATTGAGCAAGATTTTGTCGATGTGGAGGTGTGCAGGCGTTCATCGGGCTGGATACCCCAGCATTATTTTTTAGGTGATGACGTTTGGTTTAAATCTTTGGATTTTAAGTTGGCGGTGGCGGAAATTTATCGCTGGGTTGAAAATGAAGATATGATGACGTTTTTACAAGCGAGTGAGTAACTGTAATGATTAGACTGCGGCAAACAAAAGCATGAATCTAATCCAAATTGAATGCCTTTCAGTTTTTGCAATAATTAAAGTTGGGTTGATTTTGCCGGGTTGTTTAATGGGCATATCTGTTGTTATTGTAAGACCGAACCGGTTTTGGGAACTTACCCGTAATCTGTCTGCAAAACGCCCCATTTTGGAAACTTTAGTATCATAGGAGTAGGAGGGAAGCATCCTATAACCCTATTATCAATCATTGACCAAGTGCCTAATCAATGATTGATGGAGATACGTACTTATTCAATAGTCTAGTGAATATGCACCTGACGAGACTTGATGGTATCGCCTCTCCGTAAGGTATAGCTTTCCTGATCGCCTTTAATCGGTGTGCCATCGGCGTTAAACTGAACCAGCGCGCCGCCTTCAGCTTCAATATGGTATTGCCGTACAGTTGAATCCTTATTTGATGTTAACATCAGAATATGGGTTTCATCATTCCAGTTGAATTTTCCCTTCTCATAAAACTCCCTGGTCGATGCTTTTGCTGGCTGAGTCACCAGCAAATAATTATTATTTTGTTTAAAGGTCAAGGTCGCTTTAATCCCCTCGCAATCATCACAAGGCAAATAGCCATAAAAAACACCATGAAATTCCTTACCTTTTTCTGTAGCTGCATGGGCTGCGTGTGGATTTTTGGCCAGTTCGAGTGCTTTAAGTGCCTCTTCTTGCATCTCTCTATCCGATGCCGCCATAACAGAGCTAGCGGTAAACAACACGCTACTGAAAATACACCACGCCAGATTTTGTTTTAATTGTTTTTTTAATGCTCGCATATAAACGTCTCTTTTTAGAAGTTAAGGAGTTATTCAGTCATCTTGAACTTGGCTATATTAAGCGTTTATGTAGGTTATTTCTACTACGATAGCATCATCTCATGAGGCTTCGTGCCGTAAAAACTCAGACCCCTCTAAATTAAAAAATCACAACGCCGCCTAAAAAAAATTGTACATTGTCACCCATGAGACTAAGCGACCACGACCTGCTGCAACTAACCAAAGAAGAATTACTGGAATTGCCGGAGGATGTCCTGAGTCGATTATCCGTTAAGTTACTCTACGACTTAAAAGAAGCGCGTGAGCGGTTAAAACAAACGTCAAAGAACAGTTCACGGCCACCGAGCAGCGATCTGC